>JAZGGT010000050.1:0-3495 GCA_036480555.1 Bacteroidales bacterium
ATATTATTTAACCGGCTGAGTACTCCGGGAGGCCTGGCCGAGTGGTTTGCCGATGATGTAAATTTACATGGAGTCATATACACTTTCATCTGGGAGAAATCGGAACAACAGGCAGAGGTCATTCAGCGAAAAGACAATAAATATATCAGGTTCCGGTGGGTCGAAGAAGAAGACAAGGATTCATACTTTGAATTCCGCCTGAACCAGGATGAACTTACCGGAGATGTTTCATTGATGATCACAGATTTTGCCGAAGATGATGAAACGACGGATGCTGTAGACCTCTGGGACACCCAGATAGCTGAGTTAAAACATGTGATCGGTCTCTAATCTTCCTGCGCAATCCTCCAAAATATCTTACCTTTATACCCGTTCTACTGGTATAATACAAAGCAGATGCATTTCAGAGCCAAGCGCTTACATATTCTCCTATTGAGATCATTTGCAGGGCCTTTTGCAATGACATTTTTGATCGTGATTTTTATCATGGTCATGCAATTCCTTTTCAAATATATCAATGACCTCATAGGCAAAGGCCTGGAGTTTACGGTCGTATCAGAATTTCTAGTCTACCTGACAGCTACTATGGTACCCATGGCTTTACCCCTGGCCATCCTTATGGCAGCCCTGATGACCTTTGGCAACCTGGGTGAATTCTATGAACTGACAGCCATGAAATCCTCCGGGGTCTCGCTTGTCAGGATCATGCTTCCTCTCATTATTGTGGCAGTACTCCTGAGTATCGGGGCTTTCCTTTTTTCCAACTATATGATACCGGTTACCAATCTGAAAATGAGGTCCTTGCTGTATGATATACAGCGAAAACGACCGTCCTTCCAGATTGTGGAAGGAATATTCTACAATGGTATCGAAGGATACAGCATGAGAATCGATACAAGGGATCCCAATACCAACATATTATACGGTATAAGGATTTACGATCACACGGAACGCAAGGGGAATACCCTGGTAACTGTAGCAGATTCCGGTTACATGCAAGTATCTGCAGATGACCAGTACCTGATCTTTACACTTTACAGTGGCCGTTCATATAATGAACTGGAATCTGACAGGAAAAACAAAAAAGACTTTACCTACCCACACAGAAGGGATCTCTTCCAGGAACAGACAATCCTGATCGAGCTTACAGGATTCGGAATGGACCGTACCGATGAATCCCTGTTCAAGAGCAATTATTCCATGATGAGCCTCAACTCACTGGCGCATTATGAGGATTCATTCCGGAGAGAGATCAATAAAATCTACAGGAACGTCAACGATGCACTCATTGAACGCACCTATTACAATTACAAGAGAATCAGGCCCGGTAAAACCAAAAATGAACCTGATAAAGAAAATGATTTTGTGATGGTCAGGTTGAACCTGGACAGTCTGTTTAATGAACTTGAGGACAGATACAAAATCCAGACCATTGACCAGGCTCTGGTACAGGCACGGGCTTCCATGAACCATATTTCCACATCCAGTAGGAACACGGAGGCAAAAGTCACCCGTCTGAGGAGATACCAGATCGAGACCCAGCGAAAATTCACCCTGTCTTTTGCCTGCCTGATATTTTTCTTTATCGGTGCCCCTCTGGGGGCCATCATCAGGAAAGGTGGATTGGGTATGCCTGCGGTTATATCCGTTCTGTTCTTCCTGGCCTGGTACGTTTTATCCATGTCCGGAGAACAATTTGCCCGGGACAGCCCCATCAGTCCCGTATTCGGAATGTGGCTCTCCTCTGCCATACTCCTGCCAATCGGAATCTGGCTCACATACAAATCCATGACTGACTCCTCCCTTATGGACATGGAAACATACTATCTTTTCTTCAGAAGGATCAGGAGGAGGATTCGCTATATCCGGATAAAGTTTGGCAACAGAACATGAAGATCCTGATCCTGAGTACAAAAATGCCCTGGCCAGCAAGGGATGGAGGTGCGATAGCCACCCTAAACATGGCACTGGGCTTTGCTCACAAAAACTGTCAGGTCACATTGCTTACCATGAATACCGGGAAGCATTACTTCCCTGAAACACAATTGCCGGCAAACCTCAGGAACCAGATCTCCATCCGGTCAGTAAATGTGGATACAAAAATTCGTCCCCTCAGGCTGATACTTAATTTTCTTTTTTCCAGATACCCTTACAATGCACAAAGGTTCATTTCAAAACCTTTTAAGGCAGCGTTGGAGAAATGCCTGGCAGAGCATGATTTTGATATTGTCCAATTGGAAGGACCCTACCTTTCGTATTATATCCCCAGCATCAAGGGTAAGTCCAAGTTAGTATTGCGGGCACATAATCAGGAACACCGGATCTGGAAACTCATGTCAAAACAGGAGCGTAATCCGCTGAAACGGTTCTACCTGAAAACCCTTGCCATGAGGATAGAGGAACTGGAGAAAAAGATACTTTCTGAAATAGACATACTTATCCCAATATCAGAGGCAGACAGGAAGGGATTTGACCAGCTGGGCCACACCTTACCGGTCATGGTCATACCAACCGGGATAGATATTTCCAAATACCCGGTGAATAAATATGAAAACAGGATCCTGCTTTTTTTTATCGGGGCGTTGGACTGGGGCCCAAACCAGGAAGGTCTTGACTGGTTCTTCAGGGAGGTATGGCCCGAGATCAGGCTTAAATGGCCCGGGCTCACCCTTGACCTTGCTGGCAGAAATCCGGCGTATTATTTCAATAGCAGAAACCTGCCTGACAATGTCAGGCTGGAAGGTGAAGTTGAAGACGCGATTGAATTCTTTCATCATCATTCTGTGATGATTGTGCCACTGCTTACAGGCAGCGGTATCCGGATCAAAATACTCGAAGCCATGGCCATGGGAAAGACCGTAATCAGCACCAGGATTGGGGCTGGTGGACTTGAGGCCATTCACGGTGAACACCTTTTCCTGGCTGATACTCCGGCCGAATATGTCGGGATCCTTGAAAACTTGCAAACCCGGCAGGATAACCTTCAGAATATGGGCTTGAAAGCCCGCCAATTTGTTAAGGAAAATTTTGATATATTAGTGCTCTCCGAAAAACTGATCTCCTTTTATAAAGAGCAACTCGTATGATCTGGGAAATTATATTGTGGGTTTCCGTTGTTGCCATTATGCAGTCGTATGTTTTTTATCCCTTGATAACCAGCCTTTTGTCACGACTCAAAAAAGAGAACGACAGGATTCTGACGATCACTGATGACCTTCCTTTCGTATCCATTATCATGGCTGTCCATAATGAAGAAAAAGTTATTTCTGAAAAATTCCAAAGTTTATATGATACCGGATACCCGGGAGACAGATTTGAACTATTAGTAGGCTCGGATGGTTCTTCTGACAGGACAAATGACATCCTGGAGGAGTTCTTAAAGGGTCATGAATCTTTCCATTTTATTGCCTTCCGCAAGAGAAGGGGTAAACCGGCAGTGATCAATGAACTCAGGGATAGGGCCAAGGGCGAGATACTGATCATGACAGATGCCCA
>JAZGGT010000051.1:0-5719 GCA_036480555.1 Bacteroidales bacterium
AGGTGCATGCCTGCATCAATGGTCCCTACCAGCAGGAATACTCCCTGAAGATCCTGTCAGAAGCACTGGGACGATATGACCTGGACGGGGTTTTCTTCAACATGATAGGCTATCCCACGCGTGATTACAGCCATAACTACCATGGCATCTGCCAGTGTGATAATTGCAAAAGGCGGTTCGCAGATTTCTCCGGCGGCATGAAGCTTCCAAAGGAGGAAGACAACAGCGACCCCGTCTTCAATAAATACAGGGAATTCAAGCAATTTACCATCGATGAGCTATTTACAAAAACCAATAAGCTCATCAAATCTTTCGGTGAGGATATTGCAGTATGCACCTATACCATAAAGGGGGTGGATATCGTCCGGAGGGAATCAGGATCCGGTATGTGGCGTCGGCAGGAATGGGATTATCATGGGTCAGACAATGTCAAGCTGGATATTAATTCCTGGACCGACCGTACCGTAGCGAATACCATGGTCCATTTTGTGGATTACCCGGCAAGGCATGCCGGTGTCTGGCCCCACCTGGCCGGGAGGAGGCTGATCCAGAACATGATCCATGGGGCACCGCTGGACTATTACATGATCGGCCGGATTGAAAACCAGGAGGACCGCGCACTGATGCCTGTGCTTAAAGAGATATTCCATTTTCATGCAGAACATGAAGCATATTTTACAGATGTGCATTCCGATGCGAGGGTAGTTATAATACGGAATAATGGGAATGAATTCAAGGGACTGTTACGTATCCTGTCGGAAAATCACATCCCCTACGACATCATGCATCCGAATTGCCTGGGACCTGTAAAAACACCAAAGAAACTCGAAGATTATGATATCATAATTTTACCTGACTACCGGAATCTCAGCGATGAAGAAGTGGAACGCATCGATAAATATGTAGAAAATGGCGGGAAAGTCCTGGCCACAGGATTCCCCTCAACCCAGGATAAGCTGGGCAATCCCCTGGAAAAGATCCGGCTGAAATCAGCGGGCGTGGAAGAATCTTACAAGCTTTATCCACAGGAGCAGGGCAGGTATTTCCGGGTTTTCCCGGAGGATAAGGAAACCCTTAAAACCCCTTCCCTGGAGGACATCGATATCATATACCTCTATGTTGATTTTATGGAATGCACCCTGAAAGAAACAGCAAAAGGCTACCTGGGACTCATCCCCATGGCCATGTACGGTCCGCCCGAGAAATGCTACTACACAGAAGTGACCGAAATACCCGGTATCATCGAAAACACATACGGTGAAGGCAAATTTGTACTGATCCCCTGGCAAGTCGGCGACCATTATGAATATAAGAGCCACCACGCCCATTCCATGATCGTACAAACCGCCCTTAACGATCTGCTGGAACTGGAATATGATATAAAGGTGGATGCGTCACCATTGCTTGAAATCAGCTATCTGAAAAGTGACAACGAAGATTACACACTAATCGGGATGAACAACTTATCGGGGCAGGTAGGCACAGCATATCACCAGCCTTTGCCCCTGTATGATATCGCCCTGGATGTGAAAATTGATAAGCCTGTCAGAAATATCCGGCTCCTGAAATCAAACCTGGATGTCAGGATAACCAATACCAATGGAATGATCAGTTTCACAGTCCCAGTCTTGAACGAATATGAGGTTGTTATTGTAGAACACTAATATCACAAACTTCGACCCAGTATCAATAAGCGGCCAATCCTTTCTCCAGTTGCCTCCAACAGGGATGGCGTTTCCTCGATGGCCTCTTCAAGGCTCAAGGGCCTGTCAAGTATGGAGATTACGGCATCTATCCCTTTCGAGTAGAGTTCATCAACTCCTTTACCTATCGTTCCTGCTACAGCAATCACGGGTTTGCCGTGCTTTTTTGCCACCTGGGCTACACCATAAGGGGTTTTGCCGAACTGGGTCTGGAAATCGATTCCGCCTTCACCTGTGATCACAATATCTGCCTTTGCGACGGCCTCATCGAGTCCGGTTTTGGCGGCGATGGCAGGAACACCCTCAACCAGTTCACCGTCGAGGAAGGCAATCAGTCCTGCCCCAAGTCCACCGGCCGCTCCAGCTCCCGGGATTTGCTCCACATCTTTCCCAAGCTGCTCCATGATGAGATCAGAGAACTTCTTAAGATTGCTGTCGAGTTTATTCACCATTTCAGGGTCGGCGCCTTGTTGGGGACCGTAAACATGGGCGGCGCCATCAGGACCGGTCAGGGGATTGGTGACATCACAGGCCACCATGATCTTTGTTTCTTTGATCCTATTATCCAGACCGCTTATGTCAATCCGGGTGACTTCAGCCAGCATTCCTCCACCCGGTCCGACAGAATTTCCGGCATGATCCAGGAATTTTACTCCCAGGGCAGCAGCCATTCCCATCCCGCAATCATTAGTGGCAGATCCTCCAATGCCCAGGATGATATCCCGACAACCTCTATCAAGGGCGGCAAGGATCAGTTCCCCGGTGCCATAGGTAGTAGTGATCCAGGGATTTCTTTCTCCGGATGTGATCAGCTGTATCCCTGATGCCGACGCCATTTCAATTACGGCAGTGACACCATCTCCCGTGATCCCGAACGATGACTCAATGGGTCTCATTAAAGGATCACAAACCGGAGTTTTGATCATTTGGCCCTGCGTGGCATCGATCAGTGCTTCGACAGTACCTTCTCCCCCGTCTGCCATTGGCAGTATCTCAAATTCGGCATCTTGAAAGACTTTTTGCAGGCCTGACTTCAGTGATTTCGCTACCTCCAGGGCTGAGAGGGCATTTTTATATGAATCTGGTGCGATAAGAATTCTCATAATCTTGCTGTGATTGTTTGCCTTTTAAATTTACGCTAAAGTTTTTGTATTCTCTGAAAAGTTCTAATTTTAGATCACCTATTTAAACGTCTTTTATAGACTTAAACACTCAGCCATGTCCGTTGGAGTCCTTGCCCTGCTAGCTTTTGTCCCAATTGCAGTAATCTTTATCCTCATGGTCGGCTTCCGCTGGGGAGCCACCAAGGCCATGCCTGTAGCTTTTATAGCCGCATCTTTACTGGCTGTCTTTGTCTGGAAAACACCCATGAACTGGATCCTGGCCGCCAGTGTGAACGGGGTAGGTATCGCCATACAGATCCTGCTTATCGTGTTTGGCGCCCTGGCTTTGCTGTTTACCCTCAGGGAGAGTGGCGCCCTGGCAGCCATCAATGTGGGATTTACAGCCATTTCAGCCGACCGGAGGATACAGGCCATCATCATTGCATGGTTCTTCGGCAGTTTTATTGAAGGGTCTGCAGGTTTTGGCACCCCGGCTGCCCTGGCAGCACCCCTGCTTCTCTCATTAGGCTTCCCTGCCCTGGCAGCTGTGATGGTGGCATTGATAGCCAACTCGACATGCGTATCTTTTGGTGCTGTCGGGACACCTACCCTGATCGGTGTGGGACAGACCACCAATACACCCGAAATTATGCAGCAGATTGCTGACGCGGGACTCGAATACAATGAGTTCATCTACCAGGTAGGTTTGTGGACAGGTATACAGCATGCCATCCCGGGCATTTTGATCCCCCTTATCCTGGTGGCCATGATGACCCGGTTTTTCGGGAAGAACAAATCTATTAAAGAAGGGTTGGCCATCTGGCCGTTTGCTATTTTCGCGGGACTCTGCTTCGTTGTGCCCTATCTCCTGGTGGCCTGGCTGTTGGGACCTGAATTCCCGAGCCTGCTGGGTGCTTTGCTCGGACTCGGCATTGTTCTGCTTACTACCCGGGCCGGGTTCCTGGTCCCCAAAGAACCCTGGGATTTCCCGGATAAAAGTACCTGGGAAAACAACTGGATGGGATCCATATCCATGTCCAGCAAAGAATCCAAGACAGGCATATCCCTGGTTATGGCCTGGGTCCCCTACATCCTCATAGCCCTGTTGCTGGTTCTGACCAGGGTAAGATCTCTCCCATTTGGCGGCTGGATCAAATCCATTATGACCGTTCACTATACCGAACTTTTCGGAACAAGCATCAGCAATACCTTCAATATCCTTTACGTTCCGGGCGTCATTCCGTTTATCCTGGTAGCCCTGCTGTGCATTCCCATATACAAAATGAATAAAACACAGGTGAGCATGGCATGGAAGGAGACATTCAAACGGATCAAAGGACCGACCATTGCCCTGCTGTTTGCGGTCCCCATGGTCAGGATCATGATGCAATCCGGCAATAATCTCATTGATTATAACAGCATGCCACTGGTCATGGCCGAGGCGATGACGAATGTTTTCAGGGGAGCATGGCCACTGGTTGATGCTTTTGTCGGGGCACTCGGATCATTTATGGCAGGTTCCAATACCGTTTCCAATATGTTGTTTTCTGTCTTCCAGTATTCCATTGCCGATCAGCTGGGGATCTCGAAAGTCATTATCGTCGCCCTGCAGAATATCGGAGGCGCATTCGGCAACATGATATGTGTGCATAATGTGATCGCCGCTTGTGCTACAGTCGGACTTGTCGGGGTTGAGGGGGTCCTGATCAAAAGGAATCTTATTCCCATGACCATTTACGGGATCATTGTCGGAGTGATCGGCCTGATCCTGGTTTATTTTGTTGTACCGGGACTCTTCTAAAAAACCGGAAAAGCGATGAAAATTAATCTTGCATATGGAAAAAGGGGACTGGAATGGAATGTTCCGGATGGATACCATGTGGACATCATAGAACCCCAATGGGTAGAAGGGCTCAAGGATCAAACAGGAGCCATTACTGAAGCCCTGAGATCTCCCATCGACAGCAAGCCGTTGAAGGATCTCGTGAGTAAGGATACGAAAATCGGAATTATTTTCAGTGATATCACCCGTGCCACTCCCTACCATATTATTCTTCCGGCTCTTTTGAAAGAACTGGATCATGCAGATACGGAAAACATCATATTATTCTGTGCCACCGGCACGCATCGTCCCGCGCCTCCAGACGAACTGGAAACAATCCTTGGAAAGGAAATTGCCAGCAAATACAGGATAATCCAGAATGATACAAATGACAAGTCACAATGCATGTACGCAGGTAATACATCATCTGGCAACCAGATCTACCTGAATGCGGAACTGGCAGCCTGTGACCTGAAGATCTTAACCGGCTTTATCGAGCCCCATTTTTTCATGGGATTTTCCGGTGGCGGGAAGGCTGTTATGCCGGGTATGGCATACCTCGATACAATCCGGTACAATCATTCCATATCCATGCTGGAAAATGAAAATGCCCGCTGGGGAATTACCAGTGGCAATCCACTCTGGGAAGATGTAAATGAAGCGGCAGAACTATTATCAGGTCTCTTCCTGCTGAATATCACATTGAACAAGCGGAGAGAAATCAGCGGGGTCTACGCGGGTGATCTCAGAAGCGCCCATAAAGAAGGATGCATCTTTGCAAAGGAAACAGCGATGGCAGCAGTTGAAGAACCCTATGACCTGGTTATTACCAGCAACTCGGGCTACCCGCTGGATTTGAACATTTACCAGAGCGTAAAAGGCATGAGTGCAGCCATGCAGGTAGTGAAGAAAGGCGGGGATATCCTCATTGCAGCTGAATGCTGGGACGGGATCCCTGACAACACTGATTTTGCACGGATGCTGGCTGCTGTTGACAGTATTGATGAGCTGTATGATTATGTCAAGAAAAACGAGAAAGATTTTCAGGATACCTGGCAGATATTCTACGAGGTACTCATACAGCGATGGGC
>JAZGGT010000052.1:0-2008 GCA_036480555.1 Bacteroidales bacterium
CTGAATCCCCGGTTGCTCCGAAACCGGGGATTTTTTTTACTGTCAATTAGTGATTAATAAATTATTATGAACAACCAGCATTCATTTTGTCATGAATTATGCCAAATAACATAAACGTCAGATTTTCAGTCGAATGTTAATTAATTGTTAAACTGCATTATTTATAAATTGTGTTCGGATTGGTACACCTGTGTACGTTTGCGAACGAGGTGAAAGTTATTAACAACCTGTCATCAATGCTTTTATTCAGGCTCTTTTTACCATATTTTTGTTGCATTCTATAACCATCTGATCTGCTGCCCACGTGTCCGATTCGACGAAATATGTTGAAACTCCCCTGATGAAGCAGTACAACAGTATCAAGCATAAACATCCTGATGCGATACTGTTGTTCAGGGTAGGGGATTTTTACGAAACTTTCGCTGAGGATGCCATCCGTTCATCCCGCATCCTGGGAATAACCCTGACACGCCGTGCAAATGGAGCTGCAAGCTATGTAGAACTGGCCGGTTTTCCTTATCATGCCCTTGATACTTACCTTCCCAGGCTGGTGAGGGCTGGACAGCGTGTAGCCATATGTGAACAACTGGAAGACCCAAAACTGGCCAAGACAATTGTTAAAAGAGGCATCACAGAACTGGTTACCCCGGGCATATCCTATAATGAGAATGTCCTGGAAGGCAAGGAGAATAATTTCCTGGCCGGTATCTGCTTTGATCAACATATTGCCGGAGTCGCGTTTCTGGATATTTCTACAGGGGAGTTTCTGGCTGCACAGGGTAATGCTGAATACGTTGATAAACTGCTGAACAGTTTCAAACCCAAGGAGATTCTTGTTGAAAAAAGCCATAAGAAGGAGTTCCAGGAGACCTTCGGGGAAAAATTCAATACCTTCCTGCTGGATGATTGGGTTTACACGGAAGATACTGCCAATGACCGCCTGCTAAATCAATTTCAGACCACCTCTCTCAAAGGTTTCGGAGTCCAGCACATACCCTATGCCATCATTGCTGCAGGTGCTATCCTTCAGTACCTTGAGATTACCCAGCATCATCAGACGGGTCATATTACCTCGCTCACCAGGATAGAAGAAGACAAATACGTCTGGCTCGATAAATTTACCATCCGGAACCTGGAACTGTTCAGTGCCCTGCAGGAGGGGGCCAGGACATTGATAGATGTACTTGACCAGACCCAGTCCCCCATGGGAGCAAGGTTATTGAAGCGCTGGATGGCCCTGCCATTAAAAGATATTGTGCCCATTAATGACAGGTTGAATATTGTTGAATACCTGTATGAACATGCCGATTTAAGGGAGGACCTTATTCCACAGATTAAAAAAATGGGGGATGTGGAAAGGATTGTTTCCCGCGTCGCTGCCGGGAAAGTCAGCCCGCGTGAAATGCAGCAGCTGAAGGTTGCCCTGGCTTCCTTTGAGGAGATTAAGGAAAAATGCCTGTCCACCGCCGATAAAGGCATTAAAAACCTGGGGGAACAGATTGATCCCTGTGTTGAGGTAAGGGAGAAAATTGAAAGGGAACTTCAGGATGATCCCCCTGCACTGGTAAACAAGGGCAATGTGATAGCCAGTGGTGTATCCTCAGAACTGGATGAACTAAGGGAAATCGTTTATTCGGGAAAGGATTTTCTCACACATATCCAGGAGCGAGAGAGTGAGCGGACAGGGATCCCTTCCCTGAAGATTGGGTTTAACAATGTTTTCGGGTATTATATTGAGGTGAGGAATACACACAAGGATAAAGTGCCGGAAGAATGGGTCAGGAAACAGACCCTGGTAAGTGCAGAAAGATATATTACAGAGGAGTTGAAACGGTATGAAGAAAAGATCCTGGGAGCTGAGGAAAAAATACATGTCCTGGAAGCAAACCTTTTCCATGACCTTGTAATTAGTGTAATGGACTACATACCTGCCATACAATTGAATGCTTCCCTGACAGCCAGGCTGGACTGCCTGTTGTCTTTTGCCCTGGTGGCGGTCGAAAACCAG
>JAZGGT010000053.1:0-8012 GCA_036480555.1 Bacteroidales bacterium
GATTTCAGCCTGACCCCAAAATGGAAAATCGGCTTCAACTCGGGCTTTGACTTTAAAAGGATGGAGGTAACCACCACCAATCTCAATATTCACCGGGACCTCCATTGCTGGGAAATGACAGTTTCCATGGTACCTTTCGGTACATACCGGAGTTATTCATTTACGATCAATATCAAATCTGCCATACTGAAAGATCTGAGTTACGAAAAGGGAGATTCATGGTATGATAATTTTTAAACCACTTATATGAAAAAGATCATTCATACGAAAGAAGCACCCAGGGCTGTCGGTCCGTACAGCCAGGCAACAGAACAAAATGGGATGTTGTTTGTATCCGGACAAATACCAATCATACCTGAAACAGGGAAACTGGCGCAAGGAGGGATAAGGGAACAAACACAGCAGGTGTTGAAGAATATTGATGCCGTACTGCAGGCCGCAGGATACAGTTCCTGGGATGTGGTAAAATGTACATGCCTGCTGAAAGACATGGATCATTTCCAGGAGATGAATGAGGTCTATTCCGGTTATTTCAAGCAGGACCCGCCGGCAAGGGCAGCCTACCAGGTGGTAAAACTTCCGCTGGATGTGCTTATCGAGATCGAAGCCATCGCAATGAAAGATTAAAGCAAAAAGGGATGGCTGTCATGAATGCCTCGCTGGGGATATTAAAACGGCGCTGAATTTTGTGGCAGTAACCACAAAATATAGGCGACTTTTTTAATACCCCCACCAAGACATCAAGCACACCCAATTTGAATTAATCAGTTCATTTTGTTAGCCTTGAATCAAAATGAAATTCCTTGTGTGTTATTATTTTCACCTTGTTGTATTCAGGATGTCGGCAATTGAGGATATAATTATGTGCACTGCGGATAATACAGCTTGGAACTTTCAGGGCTATTGTCTTTTGGGCCCTTACCCATTTTTCTGCTATCTCGGAAAGAATGGTGGGTGCAGGATAGTCAATCCAGTTTGGAGGAAGTTGATTTTTCTCAATTACAGTGATAGAATCATCAGGAATTTCTAAAGTCAGGATATCAAGATCGGGTGCCATCATTGGAGGTGTATGTACTATTATCTCTAAAAGTGCAATTTCCTTGCTTTCTCCTGTATATAAAACAGGAGTACCTTTTTTATTCCATCTGCCTCCAAATGTTGCAGCTGCTGATCCGGATATATCATTCGCGTATTTATTGCCTGTAATTCTGTAAACGATCATGATCAACTGTAAACGCCATGTTCAATTCTCCCGATTATATCTCTTACTTTGGATACTCCTCCGGGAATTTCAATGAGCTCTTGAGGTTCCATGGCTCCCAGAGCGGTATTAGGAAGATTTAACCACTTTATGAAATCCTCCTTGCTGCCGAAAACTTCAGAACCATAAAGGAACAAGTCTGTAATTTCAAATAATTTAACTGAAAAATTTCTTTCCAACGTTATGTTTGCCTTGGTCCATCTGTATATTGTTGGTTCAGAAATATTCAGCATATGTGCAGTGGTCTGAAGAGGAATATTGAAATATACCCTGAAGTTTATGATTACATTCGCATTCAATCCCCTGGATGCAATATGGATGAAATCGTATGGACTTTCGATCCTTGATTTCACATATTTTTTGCCAAGTATTTCAATTAATTTCTTGTAATGCTCAGTTGTTTTAGCCTCCATTTCTATCATTTAATAAAATATATTATTATTTGAACGAAATTACGCTAATAATATTGTAATCACAACTATTGAATGTGGATTGTGAAAAAAAAAAGCAAAAACTCTTATAGAATTAGCTGCGTTTTGTATTTTGATTGGTGAGGATATTGCTAAGCAGTCCCTATTCGGCGAAGATCTCGAATGGGATTTCAACTTTGACTTCCTTATGCAGCTTTACCGTTGCTGTATAAGTGCCCACTTCCTTGATCAATTCTTCCTTGATGGTGATGTCTTTCCGGTCAATCTCAAATCCTTCTTCTTTCAGTGCCTCTGCAAGCTGAATGGTGTTTACCGAACCGAAGATCTTACCCTTGGTACTCGTTTTGGCGCCAATGGTCAGTTTGATATCCTTCATTTTTTCGGCGATCCTTTCCGCTTCCTGTTTAATCTGCTCCTCTTTGTGAGAACGCTGTTTGAGAATTTCCTTGTGCATTTTTTTGACAGATGCTGTGGCATTAACTGCCATTCCCTTGGGAATAAGAAAATTCCTGGCATAACCATCCTTAACCGTGATGATGTCATCTTTGTGACCCAGATTGGGTATGTCTCGTTTTAAGATAATGTCCATGGCTGATCCTCCACTTTATTATTTCAACAAATCTGTTACATAGGGCAGCATTGCCAGGTGGCGTGCCCGTTTAATGGCCCTGGATATTTTGCGCTGAAACTTCAGTGAGGTGCCAGTGAGCCTTTTAGGGAGGATCTTACCCTGTTCATTCAGGAATTTCTTGAGGAATTCAGGATCCTTATAGTCAATATATTTAATCCGGTTTTTCCTGAACCGGCAATACTTTTTCTTTTTGATCTCTACTGTTGGGGGAGTGAGATACCTGATTTCTGATTGATTCTGTGCCATGATTAATCCTCCTTGATTTTTTCTGTTTCAGCTTTCTTCCTGGCCCTTTTCTTTTCGGCATAGGCTACGGCGTATTTTTCAAGCCTGACAATCAGGAACCTGATGATGCGTTCATCTCTTTTAAATTCTGTTTCGATCTTCTGAATTAGGCTTCCATCAGTCCTGAATTCAATCATGTAGTAAAATCCGGTCGACTTTTTCTGAATAGGATAGGCCAGTTTTCGAAGGCCCCAATTCTCTTCATGAACAATCTCTGCACTGTTATCAGTCAGGATCTTTTTGAACTTGTCGACCGTTTCCTTCATCTGACTTTCAGACAAAACGGGAGTTGTAATGAAAACGGTTTCGTACTGGTTCAACATTTTTAAAAATTTGTTTATTTATATTGAGCGCACAAAAATAGGAACTTTATTGATATGTACAAAATAAATTCACCTTGGTTACTAAGCAGGTAATTACTAATTTTATCCGCATGGATAATTTCATCGTATCGGCGCGGAAATACAGACCTGAAACATTTACTTCAGTAGTTGGACAATCGGCTATAACCAATACCCTGAAGAATGCCATACAGCACAATCACCTGGGCCATGCCTACCTGTTTTGCGGTCCCCGGGGAGTAGGAAAAACCACCTGTGCCAGGATCTTTGCCAAGACCATAAACTGTAGCAGTATAAGCGATGATGCCGAACCCTGCAACACCTGTGAATCTTGCACTTCCTTTAACGAATCCAGGGCTTTTAACATCCATGAACTGGATGCGGCATCCAATAATTCAGTTGATGACATCAGGAACCTGACAGAACAGGTGAGGATCCCGCCACAGGTTGGAAAATACAGTATATATATTATTGACGAGGTCCATATGCTGTCCGCCCAGGCTTTCAATGCATTTCTTAAAACCCTTGAAGAACCTCCGGCCCATGCCGTGTTTATCCTCGCAACCACTGAAAAACATAAGATCATCCCTACCATCCTTTCTCGTTGCCAGATCTTTGACTTCAACCGGATTAAGGTGGATGATATTGTTGCTTACCTTGAATTTATTTCAAAGGAAGAAAGTATTGAATATGAAGTAGATGCCTATAATATTATTGCACTAAAGGCTGATGGTGCGATGCGGGATGCACTTTCAATATTCGACCAGATCGTCAGTTTCTCAGGAAAATCAATCAAGTATGAGGATGTTATCCGGAACCTGAATATCCTGGATTATGATTATTATTTCAGGATCACCGAAGCCTGTCTTGGAGCAGAGGTGGGAGAATCCCTTATGATCTTTAATGAGATCCTGGAGAATGGATTCGATGAGCATAATTTTCTTGTTGGACTCAGCAGCCATATGAGGGATTTGTTGGTATGCCAGGATCCGGTAACCCTTCAACTCCTGGAGGTAGGGGCCGGTATCCGTGATAAATACCAGAAACAGAGCCAGGTAACCAGCCAGGAATGGCTATACAAAGCCCTTGATATCCTGGGTGTGGCAGATATTTCCTATAAGGCCAGCAGAAACCAGAGGCTTCATGTCGAGCTGGCACTGATAAAGCTCTGCAACATATCAGGGGTATCAAAAAAAAAAGCCCTGACCAGTGACGAACTCCCTACTGAGGAGAAGCCTGTTCAACCTGCCGGGCAGCAGGAGCCAAAGACGTATCCGGACAGCAGTCCTGCTCAGCCAAGGAAAAAAATACCTGGGACCGTACCTTCTATCAAGGATGCCCTGAATGGTGTCAGCAGAACCGGGAAGGAAGAAGGGAAAGATACCGGCAGGACAATCCGCCAGGTACTGTCCAGTGCATTTACCCAGGATGACCTGCTTGAAAAGTGGACTGATTACGCTGATCATATCAAGGAAGATAAACCCCGTATGTCAAGCAGCCTGAAACACCACCTTCCCTCCCTCGGAGATGCATTGCAAATTGAGGTGATCTTCAGTAATTCATCGCAAATTGAGGAATTCAACAGGGACATCAAGCATGACCTTGTAAGTTATCTGGAAGATACCCTTCAGAACACACAGTTCAGAATTATCCCCGTGGTCCAGGAGGTGGAAGGGAATGAGAATTTACTCTATACTTCTGAAGAGAAGTATGATCATATGATCAAGAAGAATCCCAACCTGGGCAAACTCAAGGAACGGTTTAACCTTGATTTCGAATAATCTTGTTTTTTATTGTATGACATTTTTCTTTTGCTATTTTTGTGAACGACCAAAACAGAACACAAAGTGGCAGGACAAAAAATTACTATTCAGGACGACGTATTGCAGGTACCTGATTTTCCAATTATTCCATTTATAGAAGGAGATGGAACAGGCCCGGACATATGGGCATCTTCAGTCAGGGTTTTCGATGCGGCAGTCGAAAAGGCATACAATGGCAAACGGAAGATTGCATGGAAAGAGGTTTTAGCGGGTGAAAAATCCTATAATCAATCAAAAGAATGGCTTCCCCAAGAGACACTGGATACCATTAATGAATATCTGGTAGCCATTAAAGGACCGTTGACAACCCCGGTAGGAGGGGGGATCAGATCTCTGAATGTTGCACTGAGACAGATCCTGGATCTGTATACCTGCCTGCGGCCTGTCAAATGGTATGAAGGTGTCCCCTCACCGGTGAAAGATCCATCTACAACAGATATGGTTATATACAGGGAAAACTCTGAAGATATTTATGCCGGGATTGAATGGATGAGTGGTACGCCCGAAGTGGAAAAGGTAAAAAAATTCCTCCAGGAAGAGATGGGAGTGACCAAGATACGGTTCCCGGAATCCACATCCATCGGGATCAAACCAATATCAAAAGAAGGTACATTTCGCCTGGTCAGGGCCGCCATTAATTATGCACTGGATCACAACCTTCCCAGCGTCACCCTTGTGCACAAAGGGAATATCATGAAATTTACCGAAGGGCAATTTAAATTGTGGGGATATGAAGTGGCTGAAGAGGAATTCGGCGACAAGGTATTTACCTGGCTGCAATATGACCGGATTGCTGAGAAAGAAGATAAAGCAGCTGCGAATGAGGCCCAGGATAAAGCCCTAGGAGAGGGAAAGCTTTTGATCAAAGATTTTATAGCAGATGCCTTTTTGCAGCAGATCCTGACACGGCCTGCCGAATATTCCGTCATTGCAACCATGAACCTGAACGGTGATTATATTTCTGATGCCCTTGCTGCCATAGTTGGTGGCATTGGGATTGCCCCGGGGGCGAATATCAATTATGAAACAGGACATGCCATTTTTGAAGCCACCCACGGGACGGCACCCAAGTATACCGGGCAGGACAAGGTGAATCCTGGTTCGTTGATCCTTTCCGGTGTTTTGATGTTTGAATATATGGGATGGCAGGAAGCTGCTGATCTCATCATCTCCGGATTGAAAAAGACGATCCAGAGCAAGAGGGTAACCTATGATTTTGAACGCTTGATGGAAGGTGCCACAAAACTGAAATGTTCTGAATTCGGCACAGAGATCATCAGCAATATGTAAGCCATTAATAAAGAGTAGTCATGTTATCTGAAAAAATTGAAAATATTTTAAATGTACAGGTGGATAGGGAAGGATACTCCTCACATCTCTATCTTTCAATGGCTGTATGGGCAGAAACAGAGGGACTGGGTGGTATTGCTGGCTGGCTCTATGCACAGGCGGAGGAAGAAAGAATGCATATGCTGAAACTGGTAAGGTATATCAATGAACGGGACGGCAATGCGAAAATTATTGCCGTTAAGGAGCCTCCGGCCGAGTTCGGGTCTGTTCGTGAGATGTTTGATAAGGTGCTGGAACATGAAAAGTTCATCACGGGTTCTTTCAATGAAATAGTGAAGGTTTGCATTGAAGAGAATGACCATACCACCCATAACTGGATACAATGGTTTGTTACAGAACAGATTGAAGAGGAAGCAGCTGTCAAGGCTCTGATAGATAAGCTGAAGCTTGTCGGTGAACATAATATGTATATGTTCGACCGGGATATCCTGGGGATGCGTGGTGGAGGAGAGGCTGCTGCAGAATAATACCGGGACTATCTGATTTTTCTCATCTTTTTTGAAAAGACCAGGGTTTGTATCCTGTTTTCCAGGGTACGGAGTTCTTCAGGTGCACCATAGTAATCCATTATTTTCTTTCGATTGCCATCCTTGTTGTAGGTAATGTAGGTAGTAGGCAGATCGGAAACCTGAGCGTCATAAATATTCCTGAGCTGGTAAAAATCTACCTGGAGGAAGGCATTATCAAGTTCCACAAGTTCATCATAACTGAGTGAAAAACTGAAGCTGCCGATTTTTTCTACATTTTCCACCCCATCAAACAACCCTTTTCCGTTTTTATCGATCTTTAAGGTATAAACCGGACAGAAACCGTAACAGGGTGTGCGTTTCAGTTCAATGAGCATATCCTCGTCAGTTATTGTTCTCGGACCGGAACAGGAATAAAAAAGGAAGCATACCAGAATCATTAATAATTTATCAAACATATTCTTAATTTTGTTGTTCTTATAATTAAACAATTTATCCAAAAATATAAATTTCATGGCATTCAGGAGAGGATTAGCAGCGTTGATTTTATTTTCAGTGGCAGGATTAACCTCTTACCTTGCAGGGCAGGGTAAAGTTTTGAAATACTCCCAGCTCAATGACACTATTGTATGTTATGCGGCACCAGGGCACAGTGACCTGCGTATTGGTCCACCGGAAGCTTATTTGTCCCGCCTCAAATCATCCGCAGCTGTGAACGCTGAAATTAATATTACACTGATCCCCATACCGAATTTTTTTGCTGCTCAAACTGCCCTGAAAGCAGCTGAGATCTGGGGCTCACTTATCCATTCAGATGTCCCCCTCAATATTGAAGTCAAATTCAGGGAAATGACCGGGGAGGAATCAGGAGTTCTTGCATCTACCCTCTCAGACGGGCCGTATGCTGTATACAGCAATGGCGCTTTGCCTCTACGACTTTATAAGTCTGCCCTTGCAGAAAAATTACTGGGCAGGAACCTGAATGGTGATGACCCGGATATCACCATTGAGTTTAATACCGGGTTTAGCTGGTATTATAAGGATGACGGAAACCCGCCTGCGAACCAGCATGATTTCCTTTTGGTCCTCTTACACGAAATGGCACATGGATTAGGATTCTCCGGTCATTTTCTGGTTTTTGAGGACGAGGGCTGGCAGACGTATACCATACCGGGAGTATTTGATCATTTCCTGTGGGCCAAAGATCCGAGAGACGGGAAGGGAGACTGGCTGCTGGATACTGTCCTTTTTCCGGTTCCGTCTGCGGCACTCGCAGATCAGCTCCAATCATCACCGATTTATTTTAAAGGGAAGGTTACCAAGCAGATAGGCGGGGAGAATCCCAGGATGTATGTACCAGTGGAATTCAACCGTGGATCCAGCATTTATCACCTGGATGAAATATATAATACCACGGGCGGTG
>JAZGGT010000054.1:0-5287 GCA_036480555.1 Bacteroidales bacterium
TTCCCTTTTGTCCCGTAAATTTCAATGCGGGTGCTGTTCAGGTTCCAATTGGGGAACTTATCTCCGTACCTGACTTCAGGGATCGATTTTATGAGATAGTCTCCAAATTCCGATGACATGACGGACATGGTAAAGTCACCATAATCGTATGTAACGGTTTGTATATCCGGGGTTTCCTGATTATCGTCAAACAATACCCTTCCACCCGTAGCGTAAACAGATTCTGGATGGTCCGGATCAGCCAGTGCCAATCTGGCCAGATCAAGTATATGAGAAGCGTCGCCGGCAAATGATTTACCACCCGAGTATTCCCACCAAATGTGCCATCCTTTATGACGGCTAATGTTATATGGCCTCTTGGGAGCTGGCCCAAGCCAGAGATCCCAGTTGAGGCCTTCCGGTACCGGAGAATCTGGTTTCATGAACATGGGTTTACCGCCCGGAAGCATGCAATAACACTTTACATAAACAACGTTCCCCAGCTTTCCGCTTTGAATATATTGCTTGGCTGAGGCAGCATATTCGGCGCTTCTGTTCTGTGTTCCGCATTGTACAATCCGGCCGTATTTTTTTGCTGCCAGCAACATATTTTGCCCTTCTCTTAAATTCAGGCTTATGTTTTTTTCAACATAAACATCTTTTCCAGCCTGCATGGCTCTGATAGCTGCTAATGCATGCCAGTGCTCAGGAGTACAGACAAGGACAGCATCCACATCCTTATCTTCGAATGCATATCGCATCTCCTCAATCCGTTTGGGTTTAAATCCTTGTTGTTTTGAGAGCTCATCTATCGCCCTTCCTCCCCTCTGCTGATCTACATCACATACATATTTTACTTCAACTCCGGGTGTACACTGCTGAACACCAAGTACTACCTGTGTCCCTCTTCCTCCGGCACCAATAAGAGCCAGAACAACTTTATCGGAAGCAGATGTATTATTCTTTTTAAGAATTGCCATTTTAACTGTGTTTGGATTAGACAATATCTGGAACTGTGTAACCATCCCGGTAGGATGATTTTAACAATTCATTCGCCATTTGATTGTTCGTGAATTTTTCATTTTCCCCGTCAAAAACCAGGTGTTTATTTCCCACCCTGTGGCATATATTACCTAGATGTACCAGAGCGGCACTTAAGTGCCCCTGAATAGCAGGTGCATTAGGCTTCTTTTTCTTTCTCAAACATTCTATAAAATTCTTCTGATGGGCAGCATCAGGAACAATTCCGCTTTCCTGGGCAATGATTTCGCTTCCTTCGCTTAGGACCTGCCATCCACCACCATGACGGCCAAGATACATCATACCCTCCGTACCGTATATTTCAATCCGCGTAGCATTTTGATTCCATTCTGGAAACTTCGAGTTGCTGTTTCTTATTTCAACAGGGGTTTTACTATGGTAGTTTGTAGCATTTCCACTCTCACAGGTCAACGAAAAGGAACCATAATCATATGTTATGGTTTGAAATTCAGGCACTTCTCTTTCAGATCCCCATGCATGATTACCTCCCCAACCATATACCGAAGCAGGATGTCCCGGATCTCCTAAAACCAGCCTGGCCAGATCCATGACATGGCTGGCGTCATCGGCCAGGGTTCCTCCGCTGTAGGCCCAATGATTGCACCATCCTCCCCTGGATTTCATATCATGAATCCCTTCATTATAGGACCGATAAGGTGCAGGGCCCAACCACGCATCCCAATCGAGTCCATCAGGTGCTAAACTGTCAGGTACTTCTTGCCACTTATTTCCCCCCAGCATATTGTAACACATGACGTGAACGACCTGCCCCAGCTTTCCACTTTGTATATATTCTCTTGCCTTATGTGCATAGGGTGCACTTCGGTTTTGAAATCCAACCTGGACAATCCTGCTATATTTCTCTGCTGCTTTAATAAGCTTTTGGCCTTCCCAGATGCTCAGTGTTGGATTTTTCTCAACATACACGTCTTTACCTGCCTGGCATGCCCAAACAGTTGCAAGGGTATGCCAGTGTTCGGGTGTGGATATCCAGACAGCATCAATATCAGGATCCATAAGGACTTCATTCATGTTTCTAACATGAAGAGGCTTGTAGCCTAAGTCCTTCTCAATCCTGGCTATGGCCATGGACGCTTTAATATCGTTGACATCGCACACTGTCTTGATTTCAACATTTTCATTTACCATGCAGGTATTGATAATTGTTGAAGTGCCTCTATTTCCTGACCCGATTAATGCGAGCACAATTTTGTTATTAGCTCCAGTGCACGATGATGAAAAGAAAGAACCTGCCATAGCTAAGCCGGCAGTTCCAGCCATCGTCTTGCCAATAAATTTTCGTCTTTTCATTTTTTCTTTTTTGTCTGGTTAAATAAACGAAGAAGGTTTAACTATCGGGACTCCAATTTCCTTAAGGTAGTCAACAATCATTTCAAATTCCCTGAGCCGAGACTCAGACCAGCTGTTGGGATGGCCCTGGATTACGATGACAGGCTCCACAGAGCGGAAATAAAAACTATTCCAGAAATGATAAAACACAGGTTTGTGAACCGGGTATTCAATCCCTACGGTAGGGGTTCTGGATAATATAGTTTTGCTTGCTTTCGTGCCGGCCCGTCCGTACAACCAGATACCGATCTCAGGGAATTCTTCTAAAGCAGTCACCGTATTCTGGTCGATATGGTTATAAGGTGCACCAAATGTAACAAATTCTATCCCAAGCTTTTCCCGGGCAAGATCCTGGGTTTTCTTCAAAGTTGACACCTGATCCTGGAGCGAGGAATTATCGAATTCATAGATCTCCAAACCATCTCGCAGAATCCGGCTGTGATCAAAGCCATGGTTCCAGAATTCAAATAAGCCTGACTCATTCCTTTCCCTGATCCATTCGAAATAGTCCCCGTTTCCCTTTTCCAGGGAATTGCCAATAATTCCAATGGCTGCAGGAATTTCCTTCTCTGTGACAAGTGATGCGAAATTATCCCAGCGCTCAGATACCGGTCCCCCGTCAACATATATCAGATCATCTAACTTTAAAACTATGGAAGCAGCAGGTTCCCAGGTGTCGGAAAGTTTCAGTTTTCTCAGGTTTGCTTCGAGGTAATAGTAGTCAGCATAAGCCATGGGCACATCTATTTCTCTTCCCCTGGGGTGATTCCCAACACTGTGCTTCAGCAGGAAAAAGTTATTTGTGCCTGGCGAGGCAAGATACTCCTCAGAAGAGAGACTTGCCAGTATCTTGTCAGCAGCACCCATGTACCTTTCCTTTTCCACATCCTTACAGTAGGTACTTAATTCATAGAGTGCAGAAGCAATAATTGCCCCAGCAGATGCATCCCGCTCCGCATCGGGAATATTCGGAGCATCAAAATCCCAGTACGGGATCATATCTTCTGGAAGCCTTGGATGATCGAGAATAAAATCAGCTATCCCCCGGGCTTTCTCTAAAAATCTTTTATCCCCTGTTTCACGGTAGGTCATGGTAAATCCATACAGACCCCATGCTTGTCCCCTGGCCCAGGCTGATTCATGAGCATGTCCCTGGTGAGTGTTTTTCTTATCCACCTCACCGGTAAGGGTGTCATAGGAAACCACATGGTATGAACTGTTGTCTTCCCTGAAATGATTTTTTAAAGTGGTCTCGGCATGTTTCCTGGCTATATTGTAATAGATGGTATCACCGGTTTCCCTTGTGGCCCAAAATAAAAGCTCAAGGTTCATCATATTGTCGATGATCACAGGATAATCCCATTTATCCGTGTTATGATCCCAAGAACGTATACATCCAATATTAGGATTGTAGCGGGTAATCAGTGTATTGGCACCCTGGATCAGTACATCACGGTATTCCCTTCGTCTGGTCAGACGATATGCGGTTCCATAGCTGCAGAACATTTTAAAACCCATATCATGTGTGCCCCCGTTAAATTTTTCCTCCTCGATGTTACTGGTGAAATGATGAGCGACCTCTATCCATTTTTCATCCCTGCTGAATTCATACATCTGCCAGAGACTTCCAGGAAAGAATCCGCTTATCCAGCTTCTTGATGGCACCAGTACAAGTGAGCTATCTTCCGCTGCATAGGCCGGGTTTCTCGATGTATCCCCCAGGAAATCCACCGCCTGGCTAAGTTGATCCGTGACCCTTTTCATATTGCTATCTGTAACCATAGCAGGCTGATTGCTGGATGTACAAGACAATATAGTTGCAATATAGGCCAGCAATGTCAAAATATTTATTCTCATTGTTCCTTACTTAAAGTGAAAGACCCTACAAATTAGCTATTTTTATTCTGCTTTTTACTTCAAAATCAGATTCAATTTGGACAACATGAACAGACGTGAATTCACAAAAACTGGAATTAATGCAGGGTTGGGCTTAAGTATTCTCCCCTACACTGTATCATCTGGAACCGATAAAAACTCTATCCTGGATTCTATAACAAAAAAGGAAATTCGAGATTTCTTAGGTGGGTTGTTGTATACCCGCCAGGAAGTTGATGATTACTTTGCTGACCGGGCATTTCCCTTTTCCAAGCACAGTCCCGAATTTGGCTGGCTTTTGCGGGATGCTTATTTCCATGATGGTGTGAATAATTCTAGATCCGTTTATCATTTTGCTAAACCAGATGGAGAGCGGATAATGTCCAATTATGCCAGCAAAACATGCAGGATAAATACATATGGTAACAGCTTTACACAATGCCATCAGGTAAGCGACAATGAAACCTGGCAGGAGGTGCTTGCCGCCCATCTGCAGGAACCGGTAAAAAACTTCGGAATTGGTGGCTGGTCAGTATACCAGGCATACTTGCGAATGCTGAAAGAAGAAAAACGCACACCGGCCAAATACATCATTTTTAATATTTACAGCGATGATCACTACAGGAATCTTGATGCATGGAGAAACATCCGGGTTAACAAGCACGAGAGATTCATTGAGCCCCCATTGCCATTTTTAAAAGTTGATTTAAAAAACAGGACTATCTCTGAGTATCCAAATCCAACTCCCCGAAAAGAAGATTTCTATAAATTATGTAATCTTGATGATACCTACGAACTTTTTAAAGATGACTTTGTAACCAGGATCAGAATTGCCCACAACAAATCAAAAGAACGTAACGAAAATCTGGATTACAAGGAAATTCATGAACTAACTCAAACCCATGGTATCGAAACCAGCCTTGATTCTAATGCTACAATGTCTCATGTTGTGAGTACCTATCACCGGGAATGTGCACTTTTCAGTACGGAAAAAATAATTGAAAAGATTGAACAATTCGCTGTAGAAAATAACAAAAAAATT
>JAZGGT010000055.1:0-4081 GCA_036480555.1 Bacteroidales bacterium
ATATCTGTATCCCAGTTAAATTCCACCCATACAATGGATAAGCCGGCTGAACTGCTGGAACGTACCCTGCGAACATCAGTCGCCCCATACAGGGCAGATTCTATCGGGAAAGTCACCATGCGTTCCACTTCCTCGGTGGCTATGCCATGGGCATCGGTCAGGACTACAACCGTGGGAGCAGTCAGGTCGGGGAATACATCCACCTCCACTTTCTGGCTTATAAATACTCCCATTATCAGGATCGCAACAGCCAGGAAGAGGATCAGAAGGCGGTTATCCAGCGAGTATTGAATGATCTTGTTTAACATAATACTAGTGTTGATGTGAATCGCCCGGCAGGGCAGTGGACATGGAAGCGGTTTTCAGCAACATACTTCCCCTGGTTACTACCCGGTCCCCGGATGTAAGTCCCGCTTCAACCAGATAACCAAAGCCATCAAGATCACCCGGAATAATCTCCTGTTTCCGGAACATTTCACCCGTGGCCTGTATATATACGTAATACTTTCCCCGCTCTTCGAGTACAGCTTCAACGGGGATGACAATGCAGTTTTCTATGGGACTGGTTTTCAGAAAGAATTCAGCATAAGCCCCTTCCAGCAACTGCCCGTTATTCAGAGCTTCAAAATAGACAGGCAGGTACTGCTTGTTTTCAGCCACTGATGATCCAATGGCCAGCAGTTTGCCATCCAGATCCCTTACATCCAATACTTCTTTGTGATATGCTGTTCTGAAATTGCATGTTACTATGTCATGGATCCTGTGAAAATATTGCTGGGGAACATCAGCCCTGAGCAGCAGCCGCCGGTCGGATGACACCGTTGCGATCAATTGTCCGGTCGTTACAAATTCTCCCTGTGAAACTTTCAGGTCGTGGATATGTCCCGTGATAGGAGACTTAATTTTCAGTCCCCCGCCCTTATAGGACTGCCTTAAATTGTAGTAGCGGATACTGTCAGTAATATATACAGAACGGGTTTCGATAAACTGCCGTTCTGAAATCGCATTCCCGCTGAACAGTTTCAACCGCCTCTCGTATTCGCTGCGGCTCCGGTTAAAACTGGTTTCAGCCTCGGCGTAATCAACGGCTATGTTTTCCCTGGTAAGGTCCTTGCCCTGAATGGTCATCATTTCATCACCACTGTAAACATCGCCGCCTGCCACAAGGTCATTTTTAGAATATTGCACGATACCGGAATTTCGGGCATGAATAAAATGTTTTTCCCCCGGCATGGCAAGGATCTCGCCCCCTGCCTTGATGATCCCGGTAAAGGAAGCCGGAGTCAGCCGGGTCACTGCGAAATCTGATTTCCAGGCCTGTTCCTTGGTAAACCTTATACCGTTCGGGATGGCAGCTTGTGTTGCTACTGGTTCAGGATCATGACTGTCACGGGCCACCCATCCACCCGGATAAGTTACCTTTTCGGTAAAGCCGTCAGCCGTTAATTCAAAAGTGATGCTGCACTCTCCCGGAATTTCGGGGGTTAAGGCTACCCTGAAGATGCCCGGAACATTGGCCTCTGAGACAGACCCTGTCTGTATCTGTCTACCCCCGGAGATTTCACCACCGGCTGCTTCTCCCTGTTTCTGTTCCAGAATAACCCGGACAGTCCCTTCAGTGTATGGTTTATAGGTGTCAAGCCGGGTCAGGTGAACTGCAAATTCAGCCTCGGTATTGATTATGAGTCCAGGGTATTCAACAAAAAATTCAGACTCCTCGGTAAACAATGTTATTTGATGAGCAATATCACTTACATGCGTATGCTCCTGGCCATCCGTTTGCTGACCTGGATTATTCTTGTTACAGGCTGTAATGAAAACAAATATGAATGAAAGAATTACTAAATTCTTCATGATGAATGATAAATTTTAGCAGGGATGTTTGTCCCGGCCGAATTAACAAATAGTATGTGATTTGGAAACAGAAAACCTTCCTGGCAAACTGAATATATCAGGCTGGAAGAAAGTCAGGATGCAATGGGAGGGGCCCTGAGGCCGGTGGAAGAACCAAGCATATATGTAAAAACAGGTGGTGAACCCCTTGTTGGAACGTATATCTTCTGATGCAGGATGGGTTGGTTTGGCTGTATTAAGTGGGACAGGTAAATATTTTTTACCGGTTTGAATGGCTTGCTGACACTTTGTTTTTCGGGGGCGGGGTAGTATTCTATACCATTAAAAGCATGGCAATGACTGGCGGGATCACCTGTATGAACTGCATCATTACCTTCATTATGTTCATGGCAGGCCTGGTGTGAAAGGATACTGTCAGTATGATGATGATGGGGTATAATATTATGTCCCAGGTTAGAAAATAAAACGCTGGCAAACAGGATGGCTATGAATTGCTTTTTCAGCATAGAGGGTTCAAATATAATAGATTAAGTCCACAGTTCAAGGGAATAAATTGTAATTTTGTATAACTGCTTTACAACATATATGGACAATCATCCAAAGACAATAGTAAAAGCTTCCTGGGTGGGAGTGATAGGAAATGCCCTATTGTCCCTGCTCAAAATCGTCATTGGGATCATATCGGGAAGCCTTGCCGTTATTGCTGATGGGATTGATTCGGCCAGCGATATTATCACTTCCCTGATCACGCTGTTTACCGCCCGCATTTTGATGCGTCCCCCGAACATCCGTTATCCCTATGGCTATATGAAGGCAGACACCATCGCCACCAAGGCCCTTGCCTTTGTGATCCTTTTTGCAGGTGCCCAGCTAGCCATCAGCACGGTAAGGAACTTCCTGCAAGGCGCTGAAAGGGAACTGCCCGGAATGCTGGCCATTTATGTCACCATTCTTTCCATCATAGGTAAATTCCTGCTGGCAAGACACCAGCTTCGCAAGGGGAAACAGACCAACAGCGAAATGCTGAAAGCAAATGCCCTGAATATGCAAAATGACATACTGATTTCGGTGTCTGTGCTGATAGGATTGGCATTTACTTTCCTGTTGGAGATGCCTGTACTTGACTCTGTCACTGCGCTCGTTGTGAGCATCTGGATCATAAAAGTGGGTTTTCAGATCTTTATGCAAACCAACCGCGACCTGATGGATGCCAATACCGAACCGGAATTGTACAATAAGGTGTTCAGTGCAGTAGAAACGGTAGAAGGGGCTGCCAATCCGCACCGGGTCAGGATCCGCAAGATCGGCAATTATTATATGGTGGCCATGGATATAGAAGTGGATGGAGAAATTTCAATCCGAAAGGCCCATGAGATATGTATAAAAGTGGAAGACAGCATACGCCATGAGATTAAAAATGTATTTGATATTATGATACATATCGAACCTGCCGGATTCGAGCACAAGGAAAAAGTATACGGTGTCAGTCAGGATGACCTTCTGAACAATTGAAAGAATTTTATATATAGATTAAATTCCATGAGAAGATTGCTGATACTATTGACAGGATTGCTTATTCTTTCTGTTGCACGGGGCCAGGAGGAACCGCCCTTGATTACCGACCGGCCCGACCAGACTGAATCATCTTCAGTGGTTCCCCAATGGAGGCTGCAAATCGAAACAGGAGCCTCACGTGAATGGGTTGAAACCGGCAGCAATGAATATGAAGATAATACCAGCTATGGTTCAACCCTGCTTCGTTTTGGTGTCCTTGAATTCCTCGAACTGAGATTGGGTACTGACATGCTCAACCACCGTTCCAAATTGCCCACCGGCGCACCAAGGGATGAATTTGGCATGAGTCCCATAGGATTCGGTTTTAAGGTTGCCCTTATGCAGGAGGATGGACTGCGCCCGGAGATGGCATTTATTACCGGCTGGCAGGTCCCGAATACCGGTAGGGAGTCCTTCTCAACAGATAAATGGCAGCACTCCTATATTATTGCTATTTCATATACACTGTCTGAACGATGGGGATTCGGTTATAACCTGGGATATGAATTCGAAGGGGCTTTTGAAACGAACAGGTTAGTTTATTCACTGGCCTTTGGATATGCCTTTGCAGAGAAATGGGGGATATTCATGGAAACCTATACCAATAAGACAGGTAAAAACCCTTTCGATGTAAGGGCAGATGCAGGTATCACCTGGCTGGTGTTTCCAAACT
>JAZGGT010000056.1:0-5702 GCA_036480555.1 Bacteroidales bacterium
TCAACCCCTGTGGGAAGAAAAGAAGGGTGAAATTGATTACCTGGGGCGCGCTGTCAACTTTCTGAGTGCACTGGATTGCGAATCCGAACCCTTCTATGCACTTGCTGCAGAAGCCCTGTATGAAAAGGAACCTTCCGCGCAAGCTGCCTATGGACTGGCCAAGCTGTTCCTCATTAAGGAAGAATTTGCGAAAGCTATCTCTTATTACCAGGAGGCCATTGACAGGGAGGAAGATCCGTCCAAAAAAGCAGATTATCTTTATCAGCTGGGCTTTATCACCAATGCCTACTTGAAGCAACCCCAGAAAGCCCGTACCTATGCCCTGGAGGCCATCAGGCTGAAACCGGATTGGGGAGAACCCTATATACTTATTGGCGATGCCTATGCTGGCAGCAAGGATTGTTTCACAGATGAATTTGAAAAGACAACCATTTACTGGGCTGCCGTTGACCAATTCAGCAAAGCCAAGTCTGTTGATGCTGCTGTGGCGGAAAAGGCAAATGAAAGAATCAGTACATACAAGAAATATTTCCCCGATATTGAGACCATTTTTTTTTACAGCCTGAAAGAAGGAGATAACTATAAGGTAGGTTGCTGGATCAATGAAACAACGAAAGTCAGAGCTAGATAGTGACGAACCCCTGCCGGCTGTCCAAGCCAGGGTTTTATACGGGAGACTCTTATTAATCCTTGCACTCCTTGCAGGGGGATACCTGATTTTCTCCTGTGAGAACGATCTGGAAAGAATACAGAAAATTACCAGCCTGGACCATTTACCGGATGCTGCAGGACAGAAGTATGAGATCCTTTACAGCGACTCTTTCCAGGTCAGGGTAAGGATCCTGACTCCCAAGATTGAAAGATACGCCCGAGTGGAGGACCCATATATTGAGTTCCCCCAGGGACTCACCGCCTATTTTTATGATGACAGCCTTAACATTGAAGCCTATATCAAGGCCAAACATGCTATATACCGGGAAAAAGAACGCCTGTGGGAAGCCAAGAACAATGTTGAAGGTCAAAATCTGAAAAACAAGAACCAGTTGAATACAGAGCATTTATTCTGGGACGAAAAGCGTAAGATGATTTATTCCCACACACGATCCCGCATCGTGAATGAAGATGGTACTTTTTATGGAGAAAAAGGATTTGAAGCAAAGCAGGACCTCTCCTGGTACCGGCTAAAAAAATCCAGTGGAGTGGTTAAGATCAAAGATGAATAACGTTATAATCATACTTCTGTCCCTGGTATTTTCTGCATTTTTCTCCGGGATGGAGATTGCCTTTGTTTCATCCAACAAGCTACGGCTGGAGCTGGATATTAAACAGGGATATATGACTTCCAGGGTAATATCCATTTTCACTTCAAGGCCGGGGGATTACATCGCAACCATGCTGGTTGGAAACAATATATCACTGGTTATATACGGGATCTTGATGGCCATTCTCCTGGAACCATTAATCAGCCATTATACCAGTTCAGAAAGCACCATCCTAATCATCCAGACCATCATATCAACCCTGATCATTCTGTTTACCGCTGAGTTCCTTCCCAAAACCATTTTCAGGCTGAGCCCGAACACTGCCCTGAGGGCATTCGCCATACCGGTCCTCGTATTTTATATCCTGCTCTATCCAGTAACCAAACTGACCATCGCCATTTCAGGTTTCATCCTTCATAATTTCATGAGGGTTCCCAGGAATAAAAAAGCCCAGCCGAATGTCTTTGGGAAGATTGATCTTGATAACCTGGTCAATGAAAGCAATGCCGAGCGTGATCAACAGGCTGATCCTGAGCAGGAAATAAAACTTTTCCAGAACGCTCTTGACTTTTCGAATGTTAAATTGCGCGATTGCATGGTCCCTCGTACTGAAATCGTTGCCTTCGATGAATCTGTTTCAATGGAGGAATTGCAGTCGAAGTTTATTGAGACAGGGCTGTCTAAAATATTGATTTACAGGGAATCAACTGATAATATCATCGGTTATATCAACTCCAAGGAGTTATTTAAGAACCCTTCAGATCTGCAATCCATGATCATGAGTCTTCCCATCGTTCCCGAAACCATGCCTGCCAATAAATTGCTTCAGTCCTTTATCAAGGATCATAAGAGTATATCCGTTGTCGTGGATGAATTCGGAGGAACCAGTGGTATCGTAACCATGGAGGATATCCTGGAAGAGATCATCGGGGAAATCGAAGATGAACACGACACTTCGGAACTGACCGAGGATAAACTGAACGAGCAAGAATATATTTTCTCTGCCAGGCATGAAATAGACTACCTGAATGAGAAATACAGGCTTAATATTCCTGAATTAGATGATTATGAGACACTTGCCGGACTTATTCTTTTCCATTATGAGAGTATCCCCAAGATAAATGACCGTATCCACATCGAAGGATTTGTTATCCGGATCCTGGATGTCAGTGAGACAAGGATCGAGCTGATACATCTCCATTGCGGGCAGGAAACGTAATATTACTATAGTTCACGATGGTATATTATTATAATTATTATCTTCGTACCCTAATTTTTTAATCAGTATTTAATCAGAGGTTTATGGCAACTTTACAGAGAATCAGGAATCGCGCGGGACTGCTGGTCGCGGTGATCATTGGAATGGCCATTTTTGCATTTGTCCTGCAGGATTTACTGAGCGGTGGGAAGACAGCATTCGCCCGGTCAAAATTTACTTTTGCTGAAATTGATGGTAATTCCGTGCAATACGATGAATATGCAGCACGTGTCGAGAAACTGGCAGAATATTACAGGCTGAGAATGGGACAGACTTCACTTGATGAACAGACCATGGAGAGTATCCGTGAACAAACCTGGCAGGATATGGTCAGGGAATATATTACACAGGATGAGTACAGGGAACTTGGTGTCTCAGTCAGTACAGATGAAATGTTGGATATGGTGCAGGGCCGGAACCCGCATCCCGTTATCAGGAGTCTCTTTTCCGATCCCCAGACCGGTATCCTGAACAGGACATTCCTGGTACAGTTCATCCGGACCATGAATGAAGATCCTTCAGGTACCCAGAAAACCATCTGGCTCTATCTCGAAAACGAAATTATGAAAGACCGTAACTTTTCGAAGTATAACAATCTGATTCGTAAGGGATTGTATATTACCGATCTGGAGGCTGAAAACAATTCTCTGGAAACCGGCAGGAGGATGGATTTCAGATATGTGGTAAAACGTTTCACTGCCATACCGGACTCTGCCATAACAATGACAGAAAATGACCTCCAGAAATATTACCGGGACCACGAGAAAGAATACAAGCAGGATGCCACGCGTGACCTTGAATACGTATTATTTGACATACTTCCTTCTGAAAATGATGACAGGCTCGCAGCTGAATGGATCAATAAAATGAAATCAGAGTTCGAAACCATCGAAGATCCGGTATCCCTTGTCGGGATGGAATCTGATCTTCCCTTTGATGACATGAATTATACCGACGGTTCCCTGCCTGAGATCATCAATGATTTCATGTTTTCCTCTTCCGAAGGAGCGGTATACGGTCCCTATTTTGAAGAATCTTCCTATCGCATGGCACGCCTGGTTGAGATCGGATACCTGCCTGATTCTGTACATGCCAGGCATATTCTTCTCCAACCGGACAATAATACGGATGCAACAAGGTTGATTGCGCTTGCAGACAGCCTTCAGAATGTCCTGACAAGCGGAGGGGATTTTGCAAACCTTGCCAGGCTGTATTCAACCGATGGAAGTGCACAGGAAGGTGGAGACCTTGGATGGTTCCCTGAAGGGCAGATGGTTAAACCTTTCAGCGATTCCTGTTTTTACGGCGAGACAGGTGAGATATTTCAGGTGCAGACTCAGTTTGGCATACACTTGATTGAAGTCCTTGCGAAAAGCAGGAAAGTAAAAAAAGTCAAGATAGCCTATCTCAGCCGCAATGTTGAACCCAGTTCGGAAACCTACCAGAACGTGTATTCACAGGCTGTGAAATTTGCCGGCCTCAATAATACATACGAAAAATTCAATACTGCTGTATCAGAACAGAACCTGACCAAGCGGTACGCTAATGACATCACCGCATCCCAGAAGACCATTACAGGTCTTGAGCAACCCCGGGCGTTGATTCGCTGGGCATTTGAAGCAGAACTTCATGACATATCGGAAGAGATTTTCGAGATCGGCAACAAATACGTTGTCGGAGCTGTCAGCGGAATTCGTGAAAAAGGAATTGCCCCACTTGACCAGGTAAGGACTGAGATCGAGCTTGAGGTCAAGAAGATTAAAAAAGCTGAATTGATAAGTGAAGAATTCAATGCCTCTGTAGCTTCCATTCAAAACATAGATGATCTGGCAAGCGAAATGGGACTTACTGTTGTGGATGCCAATAATGTCAATTTTGCTTCGGTCTCTGTTCCATCAGCCGGAATTGAACCAAATGTAATCGCTACCGCCTCGGTACTGGCTCCGGATCAGTTATCACAACCAGTAAACGGGAATAATGGTGTTTATGTGATCGTAGTAAGCAATATTATTGATCCTGCTGAGACAGAGCTAGTATCACAGAAATCCAGAATGGCCAGTCTCAGGGAATCCCAGGCCAATTATGAGGCTTTCGAGGCACTTCGGGAGGCAGCCAATATCAAGGATAACCGGGCGAAATTTTTCTAGTCTACATTATCGTGAAGATATGCATTGTCTTCACGTATCTTGGAATTCTTTTCATCGTCTTCCGAAAGGGAATACTTTGAGATCTTGGATTCCTCAGAAGGTTTTGTCTTATCCAGTTTTACCTTCTTCCTGACAAAGGCAGGTTCATTTTCCAGTTGATCAATGGTATTGTCCTTCGACGCTTTGCTGTAAAGTTGTTCTTTTACCTGTTCATGAGATTTCTTCAGTTTCTTAACCCTGTCCGAAATATCCTTCGGATTCCTGGTATTTTCCCGGAGTGATTCTTCCTTGTCATAGAGTATGAACTGCTCTTTCTCTTCCCCTGAAATATCAAACTCAAAGGTTTTCTGAACATTCGATTTATCAGCTGAACCTATGGTCTCCTTGTCTGTAACTGTGAAAAGATCCTCCTTGACCGGCTCGGATTGATCAGGCAAATTAATTTTATCCGATTTTTTCTTCTTGATATATAATTCAGGGATACTGTTGGTTTTGAATCCAGTAGCGATGATGGTGACCGAAATCTCTTCTCCCAGGCTTTTCTCCATACCGGTGCCCCAGATAATCGTGGCATTTCTGGAAGCAGAATGATTTATGTAATCGGTGATCTCACCTACCTCATCCATGCTGATCTCATCTTCACCGGAGGTGATATTGAGCAATATATTATCTGCGCCCGTGATATCATTATTGTTCAGCAATGGAGAATTCAGGGCGGACTCTATAGCCTTGACGGCACGGCCTTCACCGGTGGCATTTCCCGAACCGAGGATAGCCACACCACTGTCTTTCATGACAGTCTCAACATCTGCAAAATCAACGTTGATGTAACCGGGTACAGTAATGATCTCCGCTATCCCCCTGGCTGCCATTGACAGAATATCGTCTGCCTTGGCGAAAGCTTCTGACAATTTCAGATCACCATAGATTTCCCTGAGTTTTTCATTATTGATGACCAGGAGCGAGTCAACATGCTCTTCCAACTGATTAATGCCTTCAATGGCCTGGTTGATCCGTTGTTGCCCTTCAAAGCGG
>JAZGGT010000057.1:0-8141 GCA_036480555.1 Bacteroidales bacterium
ATTCCATGAAGCTGCAGACGGCAATGCCGGTCTGGAACTGGCTGGACAAATAATCCCGGATCTGATCATTTCTGATGTTATTATGCCTGGAAAGGATGGATTTGAAGTATGCCGGGAATTAAAAGAAAATGTCAGAACTTGCCATATACCTGTCCTGTTATTAACAGCTAAAAGTGCACCCGAGCATATGATTGACGGCTATGATTCCGGCGCGGATGCATATGTTGCAAAACCTTTTGAAATCAAGGTATTGCTGACCCAGGTCTCCAGGCTAATTAAAAACAGGGAACTTATTCGGAGTAAGTACAGGCAACAGAACTTCATGATTGATATCCTGCCTGATCCATCAAGCAAAGATGACAGGTTTTTACAGAGACTGAATGAGGAGATATATAAAAATATATCAGATCCTGAATTTAATGTAAGTAAACTTTCGAATATTTTTGACCTGAGCCCGACACAGATTTACAGAAAGATCAAAGCTCTCACCGGATGTTCATCCGTCGAATACATCAGGATAATCAAACTCAACAAAGCGGTTGAGCTGCTGAAGACCAATAAATATTCTGTTAAGGAGGTTTGTTATAAATCCGGATTTAACGATCCTTCCTACTTTGTCCGGTGCTTTAAAGAACATTTCAAGGCAACTCCATCAGAATTTAAATACCTTAAACTTCCTTCGTCAAATTGATATTTTCTTTGAAATTCTCCCTGAAAGATTGTTTGCAGTATTTCCAAAGGATGCAGAATCGTAAAATCTGTAATTATTTCAAGTGCCTGTCAAGGAACTGAATACTTGCATTTACATATTTATCAAATAACGGAGGACGTATCCAGTCTCCGTGTTTTCCTCCTTCAAAATGTATGTATTCATTTTCTATCCCGAAATTATTTAATCTCTTTTGGAACATCAGCCTTTCCATGTACTCATTTTCCCCATTACTGATTAGCAGAACCGGAGGCGTAAACTGATCAATAAACCGAATGGGAGATCCGAGTTTGTATTGGTCGGGTAATTCATCACAGGTTCCACCGAAAAAATTCAGGGAATTGGCTGGGGTATCCTCCCTTGTTTTTCCTTTGTGCTTGCCATATTGATCGAGGGGGGCTTCAAAGATCACTGCAGCCGCCACCTTGCTTGATATAGTCTGATTCCCTCCATTGCCTTCCAGTTCGGTGACCTGGCTGGTAGTTGCCAGCAGTGCACTTAGATGTCCCCCTGCTGAACCTCCCAGTGAAGCAATTTTATCAGGATCTGTCCCGTATTGGGAAGCATTGGCACGCAGCCACCGCACAGCAGCCTTGCAGTCAAAAATGGCAGCCGGAAATGTAGCTTCACCCGAAAGACGGTATTCAATGGTCAAACAGACATATCCTTCCCTGGCTATAAGCTCTGCAAATTGATGGTAATGCACCTTATTCCCCTCGTGCCAGCCACCCCCATGGATCAATACTATGCCTGGGTACACCTTTCCATTATCCGGGCGAAAAAGATCAAGCCTGAGCTCCCTCTCTCCGTAGGAAGCATATACGATATCTTCTAATATCTTCAATTCTCCCTGGCATACGCACCTTTCAAGTGCAATTACAATTATTGGAATGAATAATAATGCCTTGTAGTTCATAGAAACGGTATATCCTCCACTTGCATATGCGAAGTCCAGTTGAATTACCAGTCAAATTTGAATGTGGTATTGCTCTCAGAAGCTTCACCAGGATTCAGAAAGCTTGCAGGTGATTGGTGCCATCGTTCTGTACAAGTTTGTATTCCCTGCCATCAACCTCAAATTTTCCATCCTTGATGCGGCCGGCGTAACGGCCTGCTGTACAACCGAAATACGGGGCATTGGCTTTGTATTCCTCAAAAGAATACCCTTCAAGGGTGTCAAAACCGCAAACCAGGTCAATGCGGCTGTTATCACCCGAAGGAATGGATATTGAGGTAATAGTGGCACCATAATTCATGATCTTCACCACCATACCATTATCATTTTCAAGGATGTACTGAAATATCTCCTGATTTTGGTAATAGCCGAATGATATTTTTTCTGATTTCATGATTTTATTAATACAATTAATTTTTTCTTCAAGTATTAAAAACTTTTTCAATTTGTTCCTGTCAAAAATAACTCCTGTGCCAGGGTAATCCGGGGCTACAGCCTTTTTGTTCCTTAAAAACAAGCGGACGGACTGTATACTTATCAATCGGGAAACTGTGCAGAGACCAGGCTTACATGCAACTCATGCATTCCGTGTGAACTTATACCGCCGCAATTTGAAGCATCCGGCTGGATATATGATGGTCTGGCCTGTTCAACAGACATGGATTAGTTGGCATCAACCATAAATGTAATCTCGTTCCCGATCAATTCACAAACTAACGATGGATGAGCATCGAACCGATAGAACGGCCACCTCTTCCACCCGTGTATGTATAACCTGTCCCTTCACTTCCATCATCCAGAGTAACACTTGCAGTTATGATTTCAAAATGTGTATGGCTTCCATGCTTCGCGTCATAAAGTGCTTCCTCGAGGGGAACTCTAAAAAGATTTATTACAATACCATATATCTTGTCAGCCATTAAATTTTACATAGAAGGTTTTCTTTTCAAGGTATTGTTCAATGCCGAATTTGCCATCCTCTCCCCCGCTGCCACTCAGTTTATATCCATTATGAAATCCCTGGTGCTGTTCCCCATGACCACGATTGATATATATTTCACCAAATTCAAGTTCAGAATTAAGCCGCAGAATATAGTCCATATTCTTAGTAAAGACCATAGCTGCCAATCCATATTGGCAATCATTTGCGTATTTAATGACTTCCTCAAACGTGTTGAATTTAACAACCGGGAGAATAGGGCCAAAGGACTCCTCGTGTACGATAGTCATCTCCTGCTTAACATCGGTAAGGATTGTAGGCTCAAACCAGTACCCTCTTGAATATTCCTCTCCTTCGGGCCGCTTTCCTCCGGTTGCAACCGATGCTCCTTCTTTTAAGCTGATTTTGACAAGTTCCTCCATATGATCCAGTTCTGCCTTATTAACTTTCGGTCCCATATCCGTAGAGGGATCCATGGGGTCTCCCACCTTAATGGCCTTAACTTTTTCCAGGAATTTTTCCATGAACTCATCGTAAACGGAGTCCTGTACATAAAGCCTTTCATTACAGGTACATACCTGTCCACAATTATCAAACCTTGAATGAAGCGCTCCTGCTACTGCTGCATCGATATCTGCATCTTCAAATACAATGCATGGTGCTTTACCGCCAAGTTCTAACTGTACATGAGCCATATTTTCAGCAGCATCTCGACAGATCTGTTGTCCGGCAGGTGTACTTCCGGTCATGGTGACCATTTTGGTAATTGGATTCTTAACCAGTGCGGAACCCAGGGTGCGGCCGGGTCCCGTCACAATATTCAGAACGCCATCCGGAATGCCGGCCTTTTTGGCCAGGTATCCCAGTTCCATGGTCGCCAGGGGGGTCTCGGTGGTCGGCTTGAGTACTAGTGTATTACCGGTAACCAGGGCCGGGCCAATTTTACGGCCAGCCAGGGCAAGTGGAAAGTTCCAGGCTGTTATGGCTACTACCACTCCCCGGGGGATCTTGTGGATCCAGATATGCTCGTTTTCGTTATCCGATTGAATAATATCTCCTTCGAATATGCGTGCCCAGTCGCAGGCATATTCTATAAATGAGCACACTACGTCGACCTCGAATTGAGCAACCCGGAACAACTTCCCCTGCTCCTTGCAGATAATTTCTGCCAGGTAATCGCGATTTGACATAATTTCTTTCGTGAAAGCACGAAGCAAATCAGCCCTCTTCCTGGCAGGTGTCCTTCCCCATCCGTCCTGAGCTGCTTTTGCAGCCTCCAAGGCTTTCTGGGCATCTTTTTCATTACCACTCTGAACGGTCCCGATTACTTCTTCATTAGAGGGATTTAATACTTCAACTGTTTTGCCAGAGTCGGATTCAATCCATTCACCGCCGAAAAACAGTTTGTAATTCAGAGGTTTAGTTACTAATTGTTCCATAATATCATTTTATTTCGTGAAATTATTGTTGATGATTAATAAGATATTTCATGCCTTCCGGATTTTGATCTATCTCCTCAAGAACATTCTGAATATTTGAAAGGTTGCTAATCCGGGTAATCAGTGTATCGAATGGAGCCGATCCGGATGCAGCTATCCGGATAGCTTCTTCGTAGCCGTCCGATTCATACAGTCGTACACCAAGCATTTCAATCTCCGACCAGAAGAATTTGAAAAGGTCTATTTTTTTTTGTTCACCACCATGGATAGCCACCATTACAATCCGGCCACGTACATTGACTAATCTGGTCATGGCTTCTACGGCAGCAGCAGAACCCGATACTTCAAACACGACATCATTCTCTCCTTCCTTCATACGTCCGATTTTTACATCATGGTAGATGTGAACATCTGTTCCACAAACGCCACAGAAGGCGACATCCAGCATAACCTCCCCTTCGCCGGGATTCACCTGAGCGTTCTCTGCTATTTCAAATGCCCCGTTTCCTTTATAAAATGCTGCTTTCATATTGCATTAAAATTGAATTATACTACAAGATACTAATTCACTTGTTATAAAGTTGCATTAAAGCATCACCTGAGAGCCTGATATTCTCACGTTTAAATCTTCTGTCATCCTTCCTATTCTGGCTCAAACCGCATTCAAACCTGATCAGTGAGGTATAGGGGTTATCTGAAGTCGGAGGTATATGGCTGAGGCCCCATTCAATACCCTTCCCATTAACTGTGTTAGTAAAGGCATCTGGACGGTAAGCACCGGCTGCATCAGGCGGAGTCACAACATTAGCCATAACTTCAAAATTTACACCGTCCTCAGCATACTGAACCGTATTTTTTTCAGGACCATTTAAAATTACGAGTGAGGCAACTCCTTCCCTGTAAGGCCATACCAGGACTTCATGACCGCTCGCCGAAACGGGGTTGAGCGGGTGTTTGATAAAGGGGCCTTCAGGATTTTCGGCAATTGCCAGGCCTGTAGAGAAGTCAGGGTATGGTTTTTTCATCTTACTCCCAACGCCCATGGGATGTGCTTTGTAATATAACCATATCTTATTTTCGCGGACGATCAATATCGGATCGTGCACCTTGTGTGAATCAAATGACCCATAAGCTTTGATCATTGATCTGTCATCCTCTTCGCCATCCCATTCACCAGGAATTCCAGGTTCCAGGACCGGTTCAGGATGCCGATGCCATGGCCCTTCTGGATCGTCTGCCCAGGACATAGCAATACAATTAAATGTGCGCCTCTGGTATGGATATTTGACTGCCTGATAATACAGGTAATATTTATTATTATATACCAGAATGTCAGGTGTAAAAACGCTCCTGTCATCAAACTCACCAACGGGTCCCGGTGTAACTGCGGGTCCCTGCTCTTCCCAGTTTATCCTATCCGGGGAGGTAGCATAATAGATTGAGGCCATGTCCCAGTTAGTGGCCGCATGCGCATGATCGGCAAGATCGTACCCGACAACTTTCATGTTCTTCGGAGTTCTTGTATACCAAACATAATACTTGTCCCCAACCCTGATAATTGTACTCGGGTCCCGGCGATGAACACCTTTTTCATACCCAAGACCATTTGCACGGGAGTATTCGAAGCTTGAATAAAACTCGTTGTTCCGGGATTCGGTTTGATTCCAATTCTCAATGTAGCGTTGCATGGAAGCGCTTAGCTCTTGTCCATCGTAATATCCGTCAAGAGATTCACTGATAGAACCTCCTTTATCATTCACTTCCCGTGAATCACATCCTAGAATTAGAAGGAAACCTGTAAGGCAAAGAACGAGAAATTTCATTTGAACATGGTTTGTTTTAGCTGATCCTCAGCCGGAACCAACCGTATCATCCTGACTGATAATCCTGCATTATTTTTCGATGAGATCTTCAATGGAATCAATTCCAGGCTGTGCTGCCCCGGTTCATCTATCCTGAGAATACCAAATTCGGAAATCTTGAAATCATTGTATAGATCCTTCGGAGGCAGCTCAAGCCTGTCCTGGTTTATTATTCCCCGGATTTGCTTATCATCATCCAGTAGAATCATCACTTCATGGCCACCATCCCACAAAGCTGGCCTTTCCGGCCATGCCATTTGCTTTCTTCCTGTGGTAATTATTTCTACATTAAAGATTCCAGGTTTGGTAATTGTATATTCCCATCTAAGTGAACCAGTAGGCTCTGTCCAATAAAGCGGGGCGCCCATATTTAACTGCTTTCCGGTGTTGTTTTCTGCTAAAGCGGTCTCGAGATGGATACAGCCCTTATGATCCTGTACCAGTTTATCTTCTATAAGGGGTTCCCCCTCAACTTTCAGCACAACAACTCCAAGATATGGATCAACCGGCTCTACAGGCAATTCAAGGACCAGGTAATTATTATCCGTACTGAATAATACCTCTTCCCCTGACGACAGAAGATAAGCTTTTACAATATTATTCCGGATCCCGAAAATGGACAATTCCCCCTCGGGCCAATCAGAAATATTAAGATACATCTTACCAGGACCCTGGGTAATACTTCCCCATGGAAAATAGTACAGAAAGGGACTGCTTCCTGCTCCGTGGACCACTTCTCTATTCACCCTCATCCATTCTCCTATTGCCTCAAGCCTGTCGATGCTTGGTTGCGGTACGGACCCATCTGCCTTGGGACCTATATTAAGCAGGTAATTTCCTCCCATGGAAACCGAATAGGTCAGCTGCCATAACAGATATTCAACTGATTTCCAGTGTTGATCATCTCGTTTAAATGCCCAGGTATGGTTCATTGTTACCGGTACCTCCCAGTCAAAGTCCTGTCTTTTCTTCGGCAGGCTGTTGTCCTCCATCTGAACATAATCTCCCTTCTCGTGTCCAACCCGTCCACTGACTATTATATCTGGCTGCAGCTCCCTGGCGAGATTCAGAAAGATCTCACTTTCATCTTTGCTCATCCCATATGGAGTATCATACCAGATCATATCAATCCTGCCATAATTTGTCAGTATTTCCCGGACCTGTGGAAGGGCTTTTTCCTCCATGTAAGTCCTGAAACCTTCTTTGGAATAAGCATATCCCTGATCCCAGTCATTACCGCCTGCACCCAGATAGGACCAGTCCTGAAACTGTGAATAATAGAGCCCGATCCGCATATCATGTTTATTGCAGGCCTGTACGAATTCGGCAATGATATCTTTCCCATACGGTGTGGCATCGACTACATTGAATGGATCTGCCTCAGACTTAAACAGGGCAAAACCATCATGATGTTTCGCCGTGAAGACAATGTATTTCATCCCTGCTTGTTTAGCCAGTTGGACCCATTTCTCCGGGTCATACCTCTCAGCGGTGAATGTACCTGCCAGCCTCTCATATTCATCTACGGGGATCTCTGCCATTTTCATTATCCATTCCCCTATGCCATCAATTGATTTACCTTTCCAGTATCCCTCACACTGGGAATACAATCCCCAGTGAATAAACATACCAAAGCGGGCATCCCTCCACCAGTCCATCCTTGCGTCTCCCTTGCTCACATCTGTAGGCAGAGCCAATACGCCTCTGAAGGATAGGAGCAATATCATTATTAAACTGCAAAATCTCATTACTGATCGGTATGGAACTTAAAATTGTATGCCTCTCGTCTGGTACGGCTAACATACGAATTAAAGCCTCCCGACAGAGGGTTATTTTATGTGAGGAATCTTCCATTTCTTGGACTGAGTGTACAAATCATTCAATCATCGAACAGATTTCCATTTATTTAAAACGGTTTTCCTTATAGAATGTATTTTTGGATTTTTACATTACATTGCATAAATGAATGAATATGCGCTTGACAATTCATGCCTGAAGCTACCTCCTGTGGGCCTGGCACGGATGTTCAGGCACATTGGCCCGTCCATGATCCTGACAGCAAGCATTGTCGGATCGGGGGAACTGATAATGACCACTACACTCGGAGCAAAAGCAGGTTTCGTTGCCTTATGGGTGATCCTGGTATCCTGCTTCTTCAAGGTCACTATACAGCTTGAGTTCGGAAAACATGCAATCAGTTCCGGGGAAACCACCATGCAATCCTTTAATTCCCTGC
>JAZGGT010000058.1:0-2047 GCA_036480555.1 Bacteroidales bacterium
GGATTACTGGGACTCTCCTCCTATTCTGCCGAACAGCGGACCCGTGAGATTGGGCTGCGCAAGGTAATGGGAGCAACAGTTTCCGGCATTGTCAGGCTATTGTCAAAGGAAACCTTGCTGCTTATACTGATCGCTACCCTCATTTCCGTTCCGGTTGCTTGGATTACCATGGGGGACTGGCTTGAATCGTTTGAATTCAGGATAAATATGGATCCGATTATATTTCTCCTGGCATTTCTGGGGGCCCTTGCCATAGCCCTGCTAACCGTATCAATACAGGCTGTCAATGCTGCCCTGACAAATCCTGCAGATTCTTTGAGATATGAATAAATGACTGTAACAGCTGGCCGGAATATTCGTCTTATGAACATACCAATCACTAAACCATGTTCCAGAACTTTTTAAAAGTTGCCATAAGAAATCTGATCCGGCAGAAGGCTTATGCACTGATCAATATCTTCGGATTGGCCATTGGGATATCATGCAGTATCCTGATCGTGCTGTTCGTGATCCATGAAAGCAGCTATGACAGTTTTCACGAGAAAGCTGGTCAAATACGCCAGGTCTGGGTCACCGGCAAATTTGCAGCCGCTGAATTTCAATCTGCCAACACGGCTGCTCCATCGGGACCGGTATTCATGGATGAGATCCCTGAGGTAATTAACTATACCCGTGTAGATCGCTCGGATAATGTGATTACCATGTATGGGGACAGGACCTTCATGGAGGATCATTTTTACTGGGCTGATTCAGGCTTTTTCGAAATTTTCTCTTTCCCCCTGCTCAAAGGGGATCCCTCCCGGGTATTGGACGAGCCGCGGTCCATGGTCATTTCTGAATCAACCGCCAGGAAGTATTTTGGAGAGGAAGACCCGATGGGTAAAACCATTGAGGTCTTTTCAGACTCTACTGATTACACTATTACCGGGGTCATGGAAGACATCCCGGATAACAGCTCCATGTATTTTGATATGGTGGTTGATTTTCAAAGCCATCACAGGGCGAATCATTTGCAATGGACCAGCAATAATATGCATACTTATCTGCTTACGGAGGATAATATTATCGCAGAAGATCTCCAGGAGAAGATAGATACGATAACCGTAAAATATGTGGGACCTGAAATTCAGAGATTTCTCGGAATTACCCTGGAGGAGTGGGAGGCAGTTGGTAATTTCTACCAGATCAGGACCCAACCCTTGCTGGATGTCCACCTGAACAATGACATCACTGAGAATCTCCGACCTGCGGGCAATAAGAAATACCTCTATATTTTTTCATCCATTGCCCTTTTTATCATATTGATCGCCTGTATCAATTTTATGAACCTTTCCACGGCCCGGTCTGCCGGCAGGGCCAGGGAGGTGGGACTGAGAAAGGTGGTTGGTTCAGTGAAGGGACCTCTGGTATGGCAATTTCTGGCCGAATCCTTATTCATGGTGATCATTGCCATGATAATCGCCCTGCTGACCCTGGAACTGGTGCTGCCGTTATTTAATAAAGAGGTACAGTTGAGCCTGGTGCTGGATTACTTCGGGGACTGGTACATCATACCCGGACTCCTGCTTTTTGCTGTCATCATAGGATTGCTGGCAGGCAGCTATCCTGCCTTTTACCTGGGATCATTCAAACCCATCGCAGTCCTCTCGGGTAAAATTGAGCAGGGTGCCAGGAGTGGCTTCCTGCGCAGGATACTGGTCATTATCCAGTTCAGCATTTCCATATTCATCATACTCGGGACCTTGGTCATAAACAAGCAGCTGGGATATATGATCAATAAAGACCTGGGATTTCATAAGGAACAGATGATAGTGATCCAACGATTTGGCGAGGTAAGTAAAAGGCATGTTGAGACATTCAAGCAGGAAATTGCCAAGATCCCAGGAGTAATATCTGCAGCATCATCCACCATGGTGCCGGGGCACACCAATAATTATAACGGTTTTATGATGGAAGGAAGGACCTCAGACCAGACATTCCTGCTGGAGGTAAACTTTATTGACCATGATTTTCCGGAGACCTATGGACTGGGTATCACACAGGGCAG
>JAZGGT010000059.1:0-4243 GCA_036480555.1 Bacteroidales bacterium
TGTATTATTAAAGGTAATGGACAGGATAAAACTATATGGGAAAATGGACTGCCGGATGATCCTGATTACTTTCCAATAGCAGTGTGGCTGCAGGACCCACACGATGCGGCTGCGTATAAAAAAGGAGGGATTAACCTCTATATAGGACTCTGGCAGGGACCAACGGAAGATCAACTGTCAATTTTAAGAACAGCTGGGATGCCCATAATGTGCTCCCAGAACAGCACCGGTCTAAATCATCTGGATGACTCAATAATTGTTGGCTGGACACAGCAGGACGAACCTGACAATGCACAGGCAAATGGATCAGGTGGATATGATCCGTGCATTGATCCGGCCGTCATCGTGAATAATTACAATTCAATTCAGCAGAAAGATCCAACACGTCCTGTTTATATGAATTTGGGACAGGGGGTATCTTATATCGACTGGGTTGGACGGGGCGCCTGTACTGCTGATACACTCTCCTATCCTGAGTATATTGAGGGATGTGATATTGTCTCCTTTGATATTTATCCGGTCACCAGCAAATATGATCTTATAAGTAATAATTTATGGTATGTACCTCAGGGGATTGATAACCTCCGGCGATGGTCCGGGGACAGGAAACCTGCCTGGTGCTGGATTGAAACAACCCACATAAACAGTGAAAACAAACCCACACCATTACAGATAAAAGCTGAAGTCTGGATGGCCCTTATTCATGGAGCAGAAGGATTTGGATATTTCTGTCATGAGTGGGTGCCTGAATTTAACGCCAATGCATTACTCGATGATCCGGTGATTTTCCCGGCAGTTACGAAAATCAATTCACGAATTCATCAACTGGCTCCTGTACTTAATTCACCTGACATTCAGGGTGTAGTTTCAGTTGAAACCAGTAATGCCGGAGTCCCAATTGATATAGTGGTGAAGCATTATGAAGATACCCTGTATGTATTTGCGGTCTCCATGCGGGAAGGGACTACAACAGGTACTTTCACGGTTAATGGGTTCCAGGATGGAGAAATAACAGTGATCGGTGAAGATCATGAGCTGACATTATTAAATGGAATGTATGTAGACCAGTTTGAAGATTATGAAGTTCACTTATACAAAATGGAATTAATAAACACTGGATCTGAAAAAGTGACAGAAGAACCTTTGAAGGTCTTCCCCAATCCATGTTCAGATTTATTGACGATCCGTACCGATCTCACGATTCAATATCTGTCATTGACTGATATGACAGGTAAAATAATTGAAATTCCTTCAGATGCTGGCAATAAACAGTTTGATGTAAGCCAAATAATTCCGGGAACATACATCATGCAAATAATAACAAGTAATGAATTATATCATCAGAAAATACTTATTCAAAATGCGTTTTAAGATTAAATTATTCTTCATAGTTGGTTTTTCAATTGTTTGTTCAGTAAGTCTTTTTGCCCAAGACATCCCGGGACAATACAGGGAGAAATTCTCTGAGTCTTTTCCTATCCGGAAACAGCAACATCTGGAATTAAAAGAATATATCGATCTGTTGGTTGAAGAACGGAAGGATCAGTCTTTATCGAAATTTACACCGGACTTCTCAGGCATTAAGCAGTACAAAAAATCCCTGATCCCTTTCCGGGAACAACTGGCCGAAACATTCGGTTACCCTCCACCCCTTTCTGCAAAAGGATCAGAACCCAGAACTGTTTTTGTAGGCAAAGATTCAGTATGCAGTATTTACAGGATATGGATCGGAGTCGCTGAAGGAGTTGAAGCCTATGGATTATATATGGTGCCACATCATATTGTGGGAAAGGCACCATTGTTAATCTGTGAGCATGGAGGAGGGGGTAACCCGGAGGCCATCTGTGACCTGGATACCAGGATCAATTACCATTCATTTGGCCATGAGGCAGCTAAAAGAGGTTATATTGTGTGGGCACCTGGATTGATTATGCGCTGTGGATACGGGAATGATCCTGAAATTGAAGGGGCGAACCGGAACCTGCTTGACAGAAGATTAAAATTGCTTGGGACAAGCATTATCGGAATGGAGCTGCAAATGATCATTGAGAGTACGAAGACCCTGGTCAGACACCGCACTGAAATAGATGGTGACCGGATCGGGATGACCGGACTTTCATGGGGCGGATTTTATACATTACACGTGGCTGCCTTATTTCCAGAAATTAAGGTAGTAGTGCCTTCAGCAAACTTCCGTGATCATGACCTCGTTCTCAACCGGGTTGATGATCCGAAGAACCGTGTGGACAGAGAGCTCCTTAATATGTTTGGCAGTGCCCAGGTGGCCGGCATGATCTGTCCGCGTCCCCAGATGATACAGATGGGTGCTGAAGACACCCTGTTCGATCTTGAGGGGGTGCGTCGTGAAGCAAAAAAAGCAGCAGGGTATTATGAGAAACTTGGTATCGGAGAATTATTTGAATATTCGGAACATGACGGAGGACATGTATTTGAGAATGAAAGCATATTTCGATTTTTTGAGAAGCATTTATAGAAACATCATCTAACACAGGATAAGACCATGATAGGAAATAGCAAAAAACAGAGGTATTTGACAGTTATTTTCTTACTATTATTATCGATCGGCCTGATTCAGGCTCAGGATGTATTTACCCTTAAGTCTGAATTGGTTGGACAGCATCCACGGATCTTATTCACCCAGGCAGAAGCTGATGCCCAGGCTATCCTTGCACAAAAATATATGCCAGAAGAGTGGCAACTATTTGTTAATGACTGTATTGATATTGGATATACGACCAATACTTCCATCCTGGGTCAGCAACAGTGGTGGTATTTCAGCCGCCTTGGGATAGGTATTGCCATGACAAGGGACCAGCGGCTTATCGATAAGGGGACTGTTTGGCTGAGCACTGCTTTTGGGGAAAACTGGGCCTTTGATGCAAATAAAACGGTTGGACTGGATGTGGCTCATAAGCTTGCTGGATTTGCTTTGTTGTACGATTGTATGTATAATTATCTTACGCAGGGTGAACGGGATGATTATGAAGAGCTGCTTGAAACAGGACTGATCAAGTTCAGGACCCATGGTTATGATATTGGTGATTACTGGACCAATGACTACCAGAATAATCACATGCACTTCAGGGCCACAGCATCCCTGTATTGCGCAGCCATCCTGTCTGACAAACTTCCAGGTCTTCAAAACGAATATAATAATGTCATTACGGTCTGGCGACGGATTGGATATATGTCCCCACACGATGGTTCAAATCATGAAGGATTGAACTATTCTAACTATGGTGGCCAGATGCTGTATCCTGGTATCTATGGATTGAAACATTGTACAGGTATGGACCTGATGGCCAGCGAACATTATCACAATGTAGGATACAATTATATCCATCACCTGGTACCGGGAATGGTCAGCGGTTTTGGCTTCGGAGATGCCGGCAATTCAGCCGCCTCCAGTGGTCCTAATTACCTGTTCCAGATAGCAAAATCTACCCAGGATCCCTATATTCAGTACACAGCCCATAAATTGAGGGAAAAATATGCAGGTTCGTTTTTCCTTCGTCAATGGTTTATCCTGTTTAATGACCCCTTGCTGGAGAAAAAAGAACCATCTGATCTGCCCCTTTACAGGTATTTTGATGATATAGGAATTGTAGTATCCCGAAGTGATTGGTCTGCGGATGCTACTGCCGTGGCATTTAAATGTGGCCCTCTTGGCGGTAAGTTAATGAATGAAACACGGGGAACAGAATATTCATGGTTTACCGACTATGTTAATGTGGCCCATGATGATCCGGATGCCGGAACATTCCTCCTTTTCTCAAAAGGAAGTTTTTTAACAACAGGTGACGGGTATGAAAAAGTTGATAAGGTAACCACCCAACAAAGCACATTTATAGTAGATGATCGTACGCAGTACGGAGGTGGCGGTCCCTGGAGCCAGCCTGAAAAAGACCAGAGCAGGTATGCCTGGCAAAAAGATTTTTTTGCAGTCGATGACAGGGTTGTTTTTTCTGGAGACATGAAAGGGGTTTATCCCAACATGGATAAACTGAACCGGACATTTGTTTCACATAAGGCCAACTATATCATCATTTATGACGACGCTGCTTCATCTACTGCCGGCAGGTCTTTTGAATGGTGATTGCAAACTGAAGGAACACTTACCAACGCGGGTGAAAAAACATATAAGATCAGCCGGGGAAATGGTAGCGCCCTGGTCAGAATATTATCCCCAGCGGCAGCAGATTGGTCCACAACTGCCTCAACA
>JAZGGT010000060.1:0-4393 GCA_036480555.1 Bacteroidales bacterium
GCAATGTGGGTGCCGGGACCGGGACCATCTGTTTTGGGTATAAGGGCGGGATCGGAACAGCCTCACGTAGGATCCCGGAATCCCTTGGAGGTTATACCATAGGAGTGCTGGTTCAGACAAACTTCGGCGGTGTCCTGGCAATTGACGGAGTCCCGGTTGGAAAAGAACTTGATCAATATCCTTACAGGAATCTCATTGAAATGGATGCAGATGGTTCCTGCATGATCGTGGTCATTACAGATGCACCACTTGATGCAAGGAATTTAAAGCGACTGGCCAAACGGGGCATCATGGGTTTGGCAAAAACAGGGGGGATCGCTTCGAACGGCAGCGGGGATTATGTAATTGCCTGTTCAACCGCTAAGGAAAATCTGATCGCGTATTCAGACAGCACCATGTTTCATGTGAACAGGGTATTGCGAAATGATGCCATGACACCATTATTTATGGCAACGATTGAAGCCACGGAAGAAGCAATCATCAATTCCCTTTTTACAGCTGAAACAATGACCGGAAGGGATGGATATGAAGTGAAGGCAATCCCGGTTAAGCATATAATGGAATTAATGGATAAATAATATCATTAATTATGCAAGGAATTGACTCAATTTACCTGTCCACCAGGAAACAATGGCGTGAATGGTTACAGGAATACCATCAAACCGAAACCGTTATCTGGCTGGAATACTATAAAAAACATACAGGAAAACCATCCATCCCCTATAATGATGCCGTGGAAGAAGCACTCTGTTTTGGCTGGATCGACAGTACTGTTAGAAGGATTGACGCGGAAAGGTATATGCAGAAATTTACCCCGCGGAAAATGAAAAGCACCTGGTCAGTGTCAAATGTCATCAGGATTGAGAAATTAATCAAACAGGGAAAAATGACAGTGAAAGGACTTGAGCTTTACCAATTTGCGAAAAAAACAGAACCTGCTGCCCCATCCCTCATTGAAACAGAAACTCAAGGTGCCGGATACCCCTTCCTGGTTCAAGGAGGCCCTGGATAAAAACCCTGCTGCCAGGAGCCATTTTTACAAGCTGGCCCCGTCCTATAGAAGCAATTATATCGGGTGGATCATGGATGCCAAACAGGTTGAAACCAAATTACGCAGACTGGGTGAAGCCATTAACATGCTGTCAAAAGGTGAGAAACTGGGGATGAAATAGTTATTTTGGTGTCAGCCTGTTTGGAAACTCAGCTATTAAGTTTCCATTTTTTTACTAATTTCGGGGCGGAATCCACATAATACCAGCTATGGCAAACAGTTCAGAAACCCTCAACGAACAGCAGAAATCCTGGAATTTTCTTGCAACTCTGTTTTATGTCGCATGTCTTGTGGGACTTGCCTACCTTTTCCGGCTCAAAGGAATCACCAAGGAAGATTTCAGGCTCGGGGATATTGCGCTGCTATCCATTGCCACCTTCCGGTTTACCAGGATCCTGGTTTTTGATAAGATTTTTAAATATTTACGGGATTTTTTAAAATCAAGAGAAAAGCTTTATTTTTTCTATGTGATCAGGGAAATCATTACCTGTCCATGGTGTGCCGGTGTCTGGGTGGCCCTCATCATGACGGCCATGTATTATCTTGTCCCTTTTGGCGATATATTCACCATCCTGCTGACGATTGCAGGGATTGCATCCTTCATAACTGTCTCGGTAAATTTCATAGGATTATCGACCGAAGAAAAACAACATAAGGTAAAGGAACTCAAGCAGGATTCTGACTATTCAAAACCCTGACATTCGAAATCAATTCAATAGAGTTTCCCCTCATACCAGATCTTGATCGTATTTACACCCACGTTATAGATGATAACGTTCATGACCATATCCAGGTCATTCACCATCTCATAAGAAACATGAACGGGCTGGCAGCGGACATTGGCCTTTATCCGGTTATTGATATCAATATAAGCCACGGACTTTTCTGATATCTTGTAGAGCCTGGGGATATACTGTTCGATCTCAATAACGCTCCCGTTGCACCAGGTTTTCAGAAAATTTTGATCCTCAAAAACCAGTGTACTGTCCTTCAGGATATATTTATCCGGTGGAAAAGTATGTATGGTGACCAGTTCTCCATTTTCAAAAATTTTAAAATCACCTTCCTGTGATACATAAGCCATCATTTCATCTCCCATTTGAAAAGATTCCGGCTTGAATGACTCGAGTTCATAGAATTCTCCCTTGTAGAAGACCATAAATGCGTTTGTAACCAGGTTCATAAACCCGACGATATCACGACCGGCCTTGTAAATGGTCTCCTGGACATTGTGATCAACAATGATCACTTCCCCTCTGTAATATATCTTAAACTTGTTATCAAAGGTGGTTATGTATGCAAGGATGTTATCCCCGGATTGATAGGACCTGATTGGCCATTGCATCAGTCCATCCTCAATGACCCGGGTCTGCCCGTTATGATATACCTTTAATTGTTGCTGCACCTCATCGTAAAAGGTGATCAGGCTATCTTCCACAATATATCCTTTGGTATTGCTGCATAGCATTTTGACCTCTCCATCATCAAATACTTTGAGCACACTGTTGATTGAATACCCCATCAGGTAATCGGTCACAAGATATTCGGTTGGGCGAGTCCTTTCCAGTAACCTGGCCGAACCATTGTGATATACCATAAGGTCACCATGATAATTTACATACCCGACGCAATTACCTCCCACCTGAAAGGAGGTAAGTTTATAGCTTTCAAGTTGTTTGGTTTCCCCGCGGTCAAAAACGAAGAACCTGTCCATGTAATCAAGATAGGCAGCCAGATGCTGTGCAGGCAGGTCCCAGGATAACATCATCAAAAGGGTAAACAGGAAAAATTTATTTTTCATGGTAATGCTTTATTAGTATAAATATATGCATATTCTATCAATGCAATGATTCCGTTTGTAAATTAGTCTATACCAACATTAACACCGGTATAGTTTTTTTTATATTTTTAGGCATGCTGTTGTCTACTAAATATGTCCCAAAATAAATCCAAACCGATTTTGCCTGCTGATCTGATCCAATCGTACCTGGATCTTTTAGAAGAGAGTATCTCGCTGTATAGCCTGGATGGAACTGTTGAATATTGCAATCCTGCTCATGAGAAGATGTTCGGTTACACTGCTGATGAACTAATTGGACTGGCCTATCAAGACCTGCCCTTCTTTTCCCCGGAATTTGCTAAGGTCACCGGCCGTCTGCTGGAAAAAATCATATCAGAGGGAATATTGGAAGCTGTTGAAACTCAAGTAAAAAGAAAAGACAACACAAATATGTGGGTGGAGATAAAGGTTACCCTTCTCAGGAAAGAAAATAAACCTTTCGCCATTCAAACCGTGACTAGAGACATTACCGAACGCATTGAAGCGGAACAGGATGTCCTTAAGAACGCAACGAATATAAAGCAGCTGTTTGATGGTCTGTCGGATCCTTTACTGATACATATGATACCGGATAAGGGTCCCGGGACAATCCTGGATTGCAATAAGAGTGCATGTGAGTTCTCGGGTCATTCCAGGAAAGAATTACTTGGCATGAACATCACAGATTTCAGCGTCCAAAGTGAATCAGCACCGGAAGAGGAACATGTGAAACAGCTGATGAGTGGCAAATCCGCGCTATTCGAGCAAAATATCAAACGTAAGGATGGCAGTCTGAAGGTGGTGGAGGTCCATAACCAGATCATTGATTACTACGGCAAGAAGGTCATCATGGCGATTGTCAGGGATATCAGCCAGCGTAAGGCAGAACAGGAAGAATTGAAAATGCACCTGATGTTTGAACAGATCGTATCAAAGATCAGCAGTCGCTTTCTTAACATGCCTGATGACCAGATTGATATGGGGATAGAACAAACCCTGCAGGAAGTGAGTGAATTCATTGATGCCAGGAGGGGCGCGATGTACATGATTACCGACGAGGGCAAATCCTTATCCATTACGCATGAATGGAGTTATGATCCTGCCTTTTCCCAGATTGAAACAGTACAGAACCTGCCTGTAGAAATGTTCAGCCACAGTGCTGCAACCCTGCAGAAGATGGAAGATATCATCATCAATACGCCTGATGATCTACCAGAAGGGGCATCAGGTGAAAAAAAGTGGTTCGAAGCCTATGGATTTCATGCGCTCTTTTTTGTACCTATTATATCTGAAGACAGCCTGGTCGGCACCCTGGGGTTTTCAGGTGAACCCCTGAAGAATCAAAATTGGCCCACACAGTATGGGAACCTGCTCAGGTATATTGCGACCATCCTGTACAACGCCATCTCCAGGAAGGAAATGTACCAGAAGCTACGGCGGACACAATTTACACTGGACAATTATTCCGACTGTGTCTACTGGTTATCCCCGGATATGCGGGTAATGGATGCAAATCCATCTGC
>JAZGGT010000061.1:0-5142 GCA_036480555.1 Bacteroidales bacterium
CATTGACAACCCGGGTAGGGGGTAGTGGACTAGACCTTCATGTTCAGAATTTTCTCGAATGCATAAAAACGAGGAAAAAGCCGAAGGCAGACATTGAAATTGGCGCCCATATTGCCAGGTTTGCACACCTTGGTAACATTGCCTATAAAACCGGGAGGAAGTTATACTGGGATGGAGAGAAGGGTAAATTCACCGATGATGACAAAGCCAATGAAATGGTGAAGGCGAAATATCGTGGCCCCTGGAAATTACCTTCGGTTTGAAAAGATCAGGGGAGCAGTTCAGGCTCGGCAAAAGCATTATTTTAAAATTCCTCTTTCCCATTTTTCAACACCTTCGGGTTTGCCGCCCTGAAGAAGTGTAACAAAGGCGAGCATGGCTTTCCTGGCATCACCGACGGGGTAATAGAATCCTTCCCAGTTATCGCTGTCCTCTCCATCGTGGTTTGGAATGATATGATCAAATTGCCAGGCCATTTTCATCTCGCGGTAGGCACTCGAGGCCCTTATCTCAATATCATCCAGGTCAGGCATCGATAATTCCACTTTTTGCCTGGTCTTTCTGCGAAGCTGCTTCCGGCGCATGATCTCCGTGATAAAATCCGGAAGCCTGACATTTCTCTGGGGATGTTTAAAATACTTTATCTCCTCTTTTGAGAGAGGGGATAAAAACACACTCAACTTGGGATAGTCTTTTAGCTGTGGATGTGTAGTGAGGATCTCGGCTACATATGGATTCCCTTCGAAAAACACATTGTTTTCTTTAAGCATGCCAGACAGTTCCTTCAGGTTAAGGGCCTGCAGATCACCTCTCACGCCCATCACGATATAATTCCCATCTAGCCGGAATGCCTCTATATCTTCCTTTTTCCGGAAATAATAATCGACACCTTCCATTTCGTTCGGTCTGGGAGAGCGATCATTGAATAGTATCAGTTTTTGCATGTTCTCCCGGATACCGGGATAAAAACGTTTGAGGGCTCTGTCCAGTGGACTTTTACCTATGCAGGAGGGGCCAGTAAGGATAATCAGTCTGTTCATTAGAATGTTTTTTTTCACCGTTTAAATATTAAAAAAATACTTAACTCCACCAATTATTAAGTACTATATTTAAGCCATAAAATGATACCATCATGTTAAGAATATTTTTCATTCTGGCAGCCTTCCTTATTTGTGCTGTAAGCAATGCCCAGTCAGTGGAACGGATTGATGACAAAATCGCCGGGAATCTGGAAGAGCACGAAATGATTTACAAACATTTCCATCAGTATCCGGAACTATCATTCATGGAATTTAAGACATCCGAAAAATTATCTGATGAATTGGAAAAGTTTGGTTTTAAAATAACACGAAATGTAGGCGGCAATGGTTTTGTGGGTTTAATGCAAAATGGACAGGGACCCGTGATTATGATCCGTACTGATCTGGATGCTCTGCCCCTGGAAGAAAAAACCGGACTTCCCTTTGCAAGTAAAGTGATTATGCCTGATTCAGATGGAACAGAGATGCAGGTTATGCATGCCTGTGGACACGACATGCATATGACTGTGTGGCTGGGGACAGCTAAGATCCTTGCAGCATTGAAGGAAGATTGGAAAGGTACCCTGATGATGATAGCGCAACAGGCAGAAGAGAAGAGTGGCGGGGCCGATGCCATGATCGCTGATGGACTGTTCACCAGGTTTCCCCTGCCTGATTATGCAATGGCTTACCATGTGAGTGCTGAATTGCCGGCAGGCACCATAGGTTACAGGCCTGGCCCATTCCTGGCGGGGGTAAGTTCTGTCGACATTACCGTACATGGTATCGGGGGACACGGGGCCATGCCACATCGGACTGTAGATCCTGTGGTACTGGCCTCCCGGATGGTACTGGCTTATCAAACCATCCCGAGCAGGGAAATAGATCCACTGGAACCTGCAGTAGTAACGGTGGGTTCCATTCATGGCGGAACGGTACATAATATCATACCCGATGAAGTAAAGATGCAGCTTACCGTCAGGTATTACAATGATGAAACATATGAACATATCATCTCCGGTCTCAGACGAATAAGCAATGGTATTGCTGAATCAGCAGGATTACCAGAAGACCTGTACCCGGAAGTTACTCCCCTGGGACAAACACCACCTGTTATCAATGATGAGAAACTAACAAATGATGCTGTTACTTCCTTCAGATCCATTCTTGGATCCGAGAATGTAATCGAAGTGGAACCCGTAACTGCAGGAGAGGACTTCGCCAGATATGGGAGGACCGATGACAAAGTGCCCATAGCCATGTTTTGGCTGGGAACGGTAAGTGAGGAGAAATTCAATGCCCATCTAGATCAGGAGATCCCTCTGCCTGGCTTGCATAACCCGGGGTTTTACCCTGATTTTTCACCGACTTATAAGACCGGTGTGCGTGCCATGGCCAAAGCGGCTATTGATCTGTTCAACCAGTAGGATCCATCCTTATCGGTAGATTTTTCACACGGTCAGGAAATATCCTTATATAATTTCTGTAAGAGGATTTTTGACCGGGCATATATGGCAGCCGATTCCGCATCCATTTGAGATTCGAATAATGTGATCAACTCAATTTTGAGTTCGGGCTCGATATTGGAAATATTGTATAAAATGGTCATGGCATTTGCCTTCACGGCAATCGCACTTCCCTGGGATTCGACAATCCCATAACATAGATCAAAAACAGTGTCTGTTTGTTCTTCCGGTATAGAAAACAATGAAATCACATTCAGCAAATTCCGCCAGACTGATTCTGTCTTAATTTCAGGCAAAATCCTTATGATTTCAGACAGACGGGGCTCGACATAATAAGGATGTTTTATTGCGAAAAGCCAGATAACCCGGGAAGCTCTCATCGAAAGGGGATAGGTATCTTCAAGCATGATCTCCCACACAGTCTCGAAAACCTCCGTATCCTCTTCGATTTTGTCTACGATGATATCGGCATTGAGCCTGGAACTGTCGATCTTAAGAAATTCCCTTATATCCATTTTAGTCTCCGAATACCCGTCTAATTGATTTGCCAGGTCTGGATTTCAAATGTAATTTCATAATCATCCGGAATCTTGGGGATCACTGCATGGTAATCCACAAGCATACTCGTGTCTTTTTGTTCGGAATCATAACTGATCCTGAAAGTCACAGTCATGGTTTCGCAGTCCCTGATTACAGCCTGGCTCCTGTAGGCCAGGTCCTTATCTGATTCATAACTACCAAGCAGAAGGGTGTATTTTTCAAAATCAATGTCCGGAAGGGTGGTGCATTCGACAAGTGATTCGAGTCCCGCTTGATTGTCAATCACATAGTTAAGACCCTTGCTCTGCTCATTTATAATGATACCGCAGTCAATTCCACCGAAATCATCAAATGTCTGGTAGGAGATGGTGATCTTTCCGGTGCATTCATCCTTTTTACAGGATTCTGCCAGGCCTGCCAGCAGTAGAAAGATGGTTATACTATAAAAAAACTTTTTCATGATTATTTTACATGTTGATATATATTACTGAACAGCAATAATTAAGAATTGTTATATTTCATCTAATAATATTCAGGGCCGATCAGGAATTTACACACCCAGATCAAAACGATCAGGACAATGAGCAGGTACAACAAACGCTGGCTGATAAGGGCCTGGCTTCCCAGGATCAATGATTTAAGGCCGATGAAAATCAGGAGTAGCTGAAAAGCTATCCAGATAAGCCATCCCGGATTGTGAAGGAAGGCATGGTACAGATCCTTCTGGAAAGCATAAATGATGGCTGTTGAATAGCCGCAACTGGGACAGGGCAGTCCGGTGACCTCCTTAAAAATGCAGTCAAAATGTATGACCCCATGGTGACTCACTAAAGGGTAGAGTAGAGTTCCAAGGCAGGTCGCCAGGATCAGTGCATTGATCAGATAACCGGAAAATGTAAGACGCCCATTTTGTTCAATGGCCAGCTGTTTAGCCAAGCCTGCTCCCACAATTGGCGCATTTACGGATCTCTTCCTTGGTCCCTTCTGTTACAAAAGGGATCCAGCAAAGAGGCAGGCAAAATATAACCAGTAATACAAAGACGACCCAGCCTGTTTCAGACATCTTTTTTTCAACGATGGGCATACCCACATGATCACAGAAAGGACATTTTAAAGCCATATGCATATAAATGTGTGGTTATTGGTTGGTTTTCTTCCTAAAGGTATGAAATTTTCAGATCAGCTTTACAGGGGAAGGTTATAAACAAACCTGAGCAGGGCAATGGGACCGGGATTGAAATTTACGTTTTTCGCTACCCGGTTGTCACCGAATTTAATGATCGTGATCCGGAAGTCCGCTTTCTGGTCAGCATCATATTGATAATAAGACCTGCCAAGTGAGTATCCCAACCTTCCTTCCAGGTGAAAATTCCCGGCCAGCCTGACACGTCCGAAGAGGCAAAGGTCAATACTGGTGCGCTCCATGTAATCACCCTGGTAATCCGGATGTCCCAGTTTGTATGAGGTAACAAGGCCAAAATGGCTGATACCTGTAGAAATGTTATCATTGACATCGTATTTGATCTTCCCCGAAATGGGCCACATACCCACGAGGCTCCATTTTGATGATATTTGCCAGTCAGTATATACGATGGGAACCATGTAGGGTCCGCCTAATTCATCATGTAGCATCAAACCAAAGCGCATCATCAGGTTATCATGGAAGCGCTTCTCATACAGGGCAACGCCCCCGAATTGAAAGTGTCCGCCATCCACATTATTAAAATCCGTCATAAACCGGGGTGCCAGTAACAGCTGCAAGCCTCTCCCGTTGCTAAATTTCTGATAAAGTCCTGTTTGCAGGATAAATCCATAAATGTTGATTGGGTTGGCAATATCATCAGGCATGCTGATGTCATTGTTTACCCTGAAATTGGTAAAAGTAAGTTGACTGTACCACAAGGTTGATTCAGAAAATGATACAGCACCTTGAACATTGACCAGGATACCGGTCTCTGTGGCCTTTTCCGAATAGGTTGTCTCATATTCCTGAGGGAAACCATAACGTCCCGAGAGGGTAAAAATATCAAGACTGGACTGGGCGGAAATATAAAAAGTTGTACATATTCCCAGGATGAAAAAGGTTAAGAGTTTCATGAATAGTTATTCGGTTATGA
>JAZGGT010000062.1:0-5472 GCA_036480555.1 Bacteroidales bacterium
AACTGTCATGCCAGTAATCGGTATAGCCGTTAAACCGGAATTTTTCCATAATTGAATTCTCAGGAATACCGTGTGATCCGGTATACCTGTACTGATCCAGCTTTTGGGCATGTACCTGGTTCCATGCTGGCAGAATTAAAACCAGGAGTAGCGTGATTGGATTTTTGATAGGTTTCATAATGCATGGATTTTAATTAAATCGTATACCTCGGCATTTTACCGGGTAATCAGACTTACCATTATTGTGTGGTTTATACTTTTCTAGGGTGATAAATAAGGAGCCTAACGTCTTTTGCAGAGCAAAATATGCAATGACGTTTTAACACCCTATAAAAGTAAAAGAAAAAACCATGCATTGATACCATGGATTCAATCTGATTTTACCCCATCATCATTATCAGCAGGATCATTAAAATGACAATGATAATAGCAAGAAAAACGAACTGATAATTTCCTTTTTTTATTTTATGACGCCTGACCATACTTAATTGCTTAGTTCAGGTAATAAAATGGAATTGAACAAAAGTTTGTAGGTTGCGTGAGTGGATGCCCTGAAATTCGGGTTAAAACCAAACAATACGAATTGTCCTTTTCCTTTCTTCATCCATATCATGAGCGTCTTATTACCCAACAGCTCTTCTTTAGCAAGGTAACCACTGATGCGAATATCCTTCTCAGGTGTTATACCAATCACCCTTCGGTCCATGTCAAAATTCGGCACTGATGTCCTGAAAGCCGGCTGTCCCCTGAAAAACACGCCAACACTGGTCGGCATTCCAAGGGTCAGTGGATGGTTCTTTTTTAAATTGACTTTCACAAGTGATCCGGGACAGTCAAAACCTGCTTTCTTCATCTGGTCAGAAACATCAGTGAACGGTAACTGGAATTCTTCCTTTGCTCCCTCCTCTTCATCATCTTCATCATCTTTATCCTTTTCCTTCTCCTTTTCTTTTTCTTTCTCCTGGGAAATGGTTAAAGTGCCTTCAAACAGTTTGGTGGATCCTCCCCAGCTGATGATCAATCCTCCCTGGTCGACAAAGGCCATCAATTTCTTCATCCCTTCCTTGCCAATACCTTTTGTATATTCCGGGGGATAGCTCGTGACATAGTAATTACTCCCGCTGCCATATTTCCCGCTCATTAAAATCGATTTACTGGAACTTGGAAAGATCACTGCATCAAAATCAGCAGTGAACGATGTTTTACTGAAGTCCCCCGGTTTTAACACTGAATATGGAATATGATATGTATCCAGCACAAACCTTGTCCAACCGGCATCCATATCATGGAAATTAGTCTCGACCAGTGCAATACGGGGCATGGATAGTACCATGGTGGACTCAGGTTTCTTGTCAGTATATACAGGTTCAACAGTAAGTTTACTTAGCAGTACTTTCCAGTTTTCTCCATTATTATCTGCCGTGATAAGAAAACTGCCTTTGGCTATCTTCCTGCCATCGATTTCTACTTCCTCTGTCAATCTTTCCACTGGCAGTCCAAGTTCCATGGCCCGAAAGGCTGTTTTAAAGCTTTCATTGTTGCCGACAGGGAACAATCCCATGGATTTTTGTTCAGATCCTGAGCGGAGGTCAAAGTCGGCATCCATTTCCTCCAGGGCGGATTCCAATTCCGGAAATCGTTTATTCACCTCCCAGCTTTTAACGCCCATATGCAAGGGAAGAGACCAGGAAGTAATGTCATAAGGCCTGATCATCTCCCCTCCTGGTGTATAGTGACGTGCAGGGAATTCCTGGGCCTCCATCACTTCCTTGATAAATGCCCGGAAAGGCTGTGCAAGAGGAACCACTACAGATCTTTCCGCCAGCACCCTGTTATCCAGTTGAAGTTCATCGCTGGTTTGATAAACCTTCACCCCATGTTCCTTCAGCAGGTTAACCAGGTGTACCAGTTCACTGGCATCCCTTTGTTGGGCTGGCATTATATAATAATATGGTGGCTCTGTCTTTCCCTTTTCCACTTCCCTTACGGACAGTTCATTCCGGAATCTGAGAACAGCCTCCCTGTGCAATGAGGTGGTTTTTAGCAATGAATTGGTAGATGATATCTCATAATCCACTATATCAGACAGTTTCCACCAACCTCCCTCCCATGGCTGGGGCATATTGATACTTTTCTTGTAGTCTCCCATTCCCTTGCCATATACCCTTAACTCGTTTGGTTCAACATATACCGGTGTGGCCGCTTTCGCACTGGCTGCTTCGGTCAGCATACCAATCACACCTTTCCACAAACATGTCTCTGTTGAACCCGGCCAGTATTCATCGAAGAGGTACTGCTGGGAAACACCATCCAATCCCTCCCGGGTCATATCCTTCATCATGTTGGTCCCGAATATCTTCGTCCAGTTCCAGATACCGGCATCAACATTCACAGCAATCGGATCATGCATGGGCGGAACAAAATACCTGGTGCCTGTGGATCCCATCTGGTGTTTTTCAATCATTACCTGGGGATACCAATCCAGGTTATAAATCCTTGCGATGACTTTTGTATCTTCCTGTGACAGGGTTACGAAATCCCTGTTATTGTCATGGCCGACATACTTGTGATACACACGCGGCATGGAGCTTCCTTCATACTTGGTCCCCTTGTATTTATGATAGTGATTAACCACCATATCCATACCGTCAGGATTATGGCAGGGAACCATCATATATACCACATCTTCAAGCCATTGAAGCTTTGAAGGATCAGAGGTAGTGGCCAGGTCATAAGCGATAATAGGGGCAGATTGAGAGGGTCCCACCTCGGTGGAATGCATGGAAAGGGTACCCAGTACGAATACCTTTCCTTCAGAAATCAACTCTTCTTTGTCATTGTCAGGAATTTCAGTATCGAGTGCCAGCCTTTTATTGATGTCTTTCAGTTTATCAAGATTGTTGATATTGCCCGCGGAGGAAATAAATGCAATATACATCGGCCTGCCTTCAGGAGAATTTCCAATTTCCACCATCTTCAGTTTATCGGAAACTTCATCCAGTTTTTGCAGATAACTGATCAGTTCTTCATAAGTAAACAGATTCCCGTCAGAGCCTGGTTGATATCCAAAATAATCGGAAGGTTTTTGCTGAGCCATTAATATCGGGACCATTATCAAGGTCAATGCAATTATGGTCATCAGGGCCTTGCCGCGATAAGTTGATTGAGAAAATTTCATTATAGCTTTTTTGTATTTAGAAATGAACGGGAAAATTAACCATTTTTTTTGTAAAGCCTGGCATCTCGGCAGCATGTTCAATGATGCTGTCGTCATATCTTTTTGAAGTATTCTTAAAAAATGGTAATTTGAGATCGCTAAGTTTATTATTCCACAATGGCATCTCAATCAGAAGTCCTGAAATATTTGAAACTCTCAGTTAGTGTTGAAGAAGAACCCGGCAATGATGTTAAGGAGCTTCTGGCTGATACTGTCCTGGGTACACCTGGAAAACTCAGGTACCGTCATACATCATTTAATACCAAGCTGCCATTTCTGGGTAAGATCTTTTTTATTATCCTGAAAAAATCTGACAAGCTGTTGGGCTGTATCGCATTCAGCAAGCGGGACACCTTTCATAAACAATCCAATGTCAGTTCATGGTATGTCAGGTATTTCTCAATAAGGGCTCCCCTGAGGGCTAAATCCCATAAACAAAAGAGAAGAAAAAGACAGGAAAAAGACAGGCCGCAACGTGAGAACCTCCTGAAACTAACCGCACAGAAGTTCTTTGATGATCCAACCCTGCTGGACCAGAAACTTGGGGATGTACAGGGTGGGCACCTGGTGTACGCATATGTGGAGAAGGAGAATGCCCGGAGCTGGGATTTTACAGAAATGATTGGATTCGAAACCGTCGGAAGGTTACATACAAGCTTCTTCAGCCGGTTTTATCCAAAAAAAGATCCGCATGTCCACAGTCTCGGGGAAAAGGATAAAAAACTCGTACTTTCCAACCTGAGGGAGTTTTATAAGGATCACACATTTTACACCGAGCAAAATATTTTCTTTGGCAATAATTACCTGGTTTGGAAAGAAAATGGGGAGATCGTTGCAGGCTGCCAGTCCAACCCGGAAGTATGGAAACTGGTAGAATACCCGGGACTCCTGAACAAATTGTTCCTTAAGGTATTGATCCGGCTCCCTGTCCTGTCACGACGTTTTGACCCGGGATACTTAAAATTCATAGCCATAGAGGGAATCTGGTATAAAAAAGGATTTGAGAAATGCCTGCTTCAATTATTTGAGTCAGCTTGTGCACACCATGATCTATATCTGGCAATCATCTGGCTCGATTCGAAAAGTAACCTTTACACAACCATCCGACATCTTGGAAAACTGGGCATCATAGATAAATTCATTAAACCGGCTGTAGGCGATATCAGGGTTAAATTCATTAATTGGAAGGAAGAGGATAAGCGGTACTACTACGAGCACCCTGCCTACATCTCGTGCTTTGATATGACTTGAGGATCAGTAATTACTGACGGTTGTCAATTTTATTTCAAAAAGATTGACTGTATTTCATTGTTGCTCGATCTCCTGCATCTTCCGGTTTTGTTGTTCAACCAGGGCAGGAATTTCCAGCTTAATATTATCAATGTCTGAATTGTATCCGACTATATTCTTTTTTTCTTTCTCAAGATCTTTTATTTCTGCCTCAATTGTTTCTCTCTGAACCGGGTTGTCCCCAACCGAACCTAACCGTACTTTGGCCCGTGCTAACTCTTCGTTCTTAATGGCTATATCAGCATCGAGTATCCGGATATCATCATCTGACACCATGATATTATGTTCATTTTTGCTGATTTTCTTCTCCATGCTTTCTTTATCATGTTGAAGACTTTTCAACTCTTTTTCCAGCTCCTTTAAAACATTCTCTTCTGCTTCGAGCTGTTCTTCTACCTCTTCTATATAGGCTTCCTTTCCGAAATCATGCATATACGCTTTGAGTTGATTAAACTCGGATTCATAAAGTTCCTCGGACACATCTGATTTTGTCCCCTTTTCAAGGGCCTTTATCCACATTTTTTCCACCTGTTCAAATCCTGCCTCAGGGATCATCACCTGAACTCCCGAATACTCATCCTGGCCAAGTTTGAAGCTGGTCCCGGAAACCTCAATTGGTTTTTGTCCAAGTAAAACTACAGGGACCAACAATAGTCCGATTAGGTATACAGCATTTTTCATGATTGGGTTAGTTTGGGTTTTTACAAAATGGGTTTTAATAAAAATAAGGACTATTTATATAAAGACAAAATAATCCTTGATCGGTCACATGATGATGGTCAACCCTATTGATCTGTCAATGACACCGGTTACATCAGAGTCCGGAAATATCAGTCATCGAAACGTTTCAGATCACCTGGATTGAACGTCCACTCCGGTGTTTCAATCTGGCCATCGCCCAGTATATACCAGGGGGAGATCTTTGAATTTTCCCTGTTGACGAGGACCTGTATATCCTGGGCAGG
>JAZGGT010000063.1:0-18613 GCA_036480555.1 Bacteroidales bacterium
CTGAAGTTTACTATTATGGTATTATCATCCGGATCATATAAGACAGTGTTGGCATGGCTCCAGTCTATGATGTCATGAAATCCTCTCCTGTTCCAGTAACCGCTGAATGTTTCATAGCCAATCCGCACGGGATCCAGGTGATCAAATGCATGCCAATCCCATACGATCTCCCCTTCCGGGTTGAACTCATATATCACGTCTCCCATCACATTTTGTGTTTTCCGGGGGGCGAATTCTTCAGTCTCCGAGGTATAGTAATTTTCTATTGTCTTGTATTCTGAACCGAGCATCAGGTAATTCCCATTTTCCATTGGAAAAGCATCGTGGTGAAAAGTTAATGCCCTGACAGGGGTGCCTTTAAGGGGTGGATCATATGGCCTGTCGGCTGCGTACCATGAATTGATTACATTCCCAAGCAGGTCGATTTCCACCAGTCGGAAATCCTGTGTCATATATGCAATATGACCATTAGGGAGAAAATTGAAATCGCTGATCCGCGAATCAGTCCGGTAATACCAGATTACTTCCCCCGTTTCATCGATTGCCACCAGCATCCCGAAATTTACATTTAACCGGGCCTGGTCAAGACCCCTTCTCCTGGGGTTCAACAAGGTGATTCCGGGTTCTGTTTGATCCTCTTCCAGTGTGGTCACCTTAAATCCGGGAAATTCGATAGGATCTGATGGAAGCTCCGGCGAAGTGAAAATCATCTTCTTTCTATAATCTAACTTTTCCCCGGCGGATTGAAGTAATAATTTGACACGATAGGACCTGCCAGGTTTCATCCCTATGATAGGCAATCCCCTGGAAGGATTGTAAGTGCTATCATAACTGAGGGTAAATGAGTGATCTTCACAGTCTAAAAAAATCTTCGCAGCAACCGGTTTATTGGTTTGAAATTTCAGAATACCGGCCAGTACAACACTCTCATTTGGATTCTTAGTGATTTCAGGTGCTGATATGAATTGAAGCTTCTCCTGGCTGCAGCCGGAGAATATAGCCCCGGCAAACATCATAAAACATAGTATTTTATTCATTTTGTGCTGATATTTTTCGCATTACATGTAGGTTTTCCGGGGGTGTATCAACAGTAATTTCACATCCTCCCGACAGGATGAACCTCTTATCCTTTTCTTTAATGCATAACTCCCGGACCTTCACAGCAAGAAATTCTGTTGATTGTTGTTCGATAATTCTAACGGGATCCAGATTCCCGCAGCGGATGATTTCATCTCCAAGAATGTCAAATGAATCCTCCATATCAACCATCCAGTCAAGGTCCAGGATATCTGGTTTTACATCCTTCAGATCCGGCAGCAGGTGGGTTATGTCTCCACATATATGGATCTTTACAGCTGCACCCAGTGAATGGATATAATCTACAATTTCCCGGTGTTTCTCCTTGACATATTCACGATATTGATCATCGGATATCTGTGAACAAATCGCATCCCCCATGCCGATGATATCGCAACCCGCTTCCACCTGGGCTTTTGCGAATTCCTTGGCAGTTACAGTTGTTTTATCGATAAGGATCTTTACCAGATCTGGCTCCATGATCAAGTTAAGCAGAGTATCATTAACCCCGGCCAGGTCACAAGTCTCAGCCAGCGGGCCTTCAATCCAACCGATAACAGGAACAGAATTTCCAAGTCGCTTACGATATTCTTTTGCACCCTCTATCCGGTCGAGGGTTCGTTCTGATTTGTATATGTCCGGATTTTTCAACTGCCTGGCATCCTGGATGGATCTCACGATAGATTGCCGGCATTGCGGGACACCGTCCTCAGGGAAATGAACATCGGCCCCAAACGCAGAAGTTTCCCTGTAAGGATCTGATATGAGTCCCACTCCATCAATCTCAAAATCCTCAAGGCACATGATATTACTTTCCACCAGGACCCTGTAATCACTGGCAAAACGACCGTATGTTGTGTGATTATAACGGGCGGCAAAATGCATCAGGATTGGGTGAAACAAAATTCCTTCACCTTTGGAGCTACCCCTTACTTTATCCAGGATGTCAGTGCTTATCATTTAACTCCCCACTTTTTGAGATGCTGTGCCGGGAATTAAAAATAGTAAAAAACCCTGACTGCCTGGATACGATCAGTACAAAGCGTGTTAACTTTTTAAAGCGTAAGCAAAAACTTCATCATAAAATTGCTGGAAACTACGGGATTTATTGCCGGTAATAATTTCAACATCATCATTGGTAAAATCTCCCCACCCCTGGGCATATGCTCTGGAATAATCCATCATGACCCGGGCACCCCATTCTCCCCAGCCCGCATTTCTGATTGCCTCTCCGACTGCTTCAATGGATATAGGGACATATGTGACGGCTTTGTGAAGTCCCCGGGAAATAATGTCGGCGATATCCTGAAATGAAATGGTATCCGGACCGGTAGGTGTATATATTTTGCCTTCATGTCCCTTGCCCAACAATAATGAAGCACAGCAATCTGCAATATCACGCACATCTATCATGCCCAGTTTTCCATCTTCCATGCCCCAGTACATGTTGCCATCTGTATTTATGGTTTCAAGGGATGCAAAAATATTCTGCATAAAATAATGAGGGCGCAGAATAGTATAAGGTAATCCGGATTTGATTAATGCATCATCACTCTGAAAATGCAGACACCCGTTATCAGTAGGCGCATCCTTAGCGGCCCCAATGGCAGATAAACGAACATAATATGGTGATCCTGAAGCCAGTGCAGCATTTAATAGCACATTTCCCTGGACCACTGCTTCTGGTCCCGCTGGCGTAATGGCCAATATAGCATCTGCACCCGATGCGGCATGGTTTACCTTCTCCTGGTCGGAGAAATCCCCTTCAAATATTTTAACACCTGCTTCAGTCAGGCCGGAAGCTTTGCTGACATCCCTTACCAATGCCCTTACGGTGGCACCACCTTCAAGCAATTGCGGGATCACATAACTCCCAATATTCCCGGTTGCCCCGGTAATTAAAATTGTTTTCCCCATGATATTATTTATTATTGAATAGTCAATAATTGAATAGGCAAATATAATAAAATAATTGAGCACTCAACTATTTTCATTATTTTTACGCTGTGGGTAAATCAATCAAACAAAAAGCAAAGCCAAATGTTCACCAGCTAGCTGTCCTGGAAATTTTGAAATCAGGATACTTGTACGATAAAAAAGTAGTGGAGGTCCTGAAACCCTTCGGGATATCACATGAACAATACAATGTACTGCGCATTCTGGAATACCATCATCCACGAAAATTTTCCGTGAAAGAAATCCAGAGCAGGCTGATGAATAAGACACCCAACACCACCAGGCTGGTTGAAAAATTGCGTATAAAAGGCTATGTATCCTGTGCATTTGCAGAATCCAACCGGCGTACACTTCAGATCGATATTACTAAATCCGGAATAAAATTGCTGAAACAGATACGCATCCCTATCATGGACCTGGGCAAACAGGTCAGTACGGTATTAAATGAGAAAGATGCCAGAACCCTGACGCGTATACTTCGCAAGTTCAGATCCTTTTAGGAAGTGAGTTTAGTTGTTCAAATGCATCATTAATCACCATTGTCCAGTTCCATAAAAAACTTTTCAGTGCTGAGTATCTCGACCCCTTTACCTGCGTATTCTTTCAGCATTTGAATTTTTACCGTATCCGGATCTGATATAATGGCATCACTGATAGCAGCAATCTTATAGCCCCTGTTCCTGCCACCTTCAATGGTACTGTTAACACAATGAGCTGCGTCAAGTCCAACTACGAATAACCTGCTTATCTCACTTTTAATCAATATACTATCAAGATTAGTATTGCTGAAAGCATCCTCTTTTTTCTTGGAAAGAATATAGTCAGAAGCAATATTCAATCTCCGGTCCAGTTCTGCACCCAAACTTCCCTCCGCCATTGAATTATTCAATATATTTATGAGGGGGTTTGATATTTCATTACGGATGTATATAACCAGGATCCCATTTTCACCGAACCTTTTAATAATCGCGTTAATTCTTTGGATCAGGTCATCAGCTGCTCTTTTGTATCCTTTAATGGCTGAAACTTCACCTGTTAATCCTTCTTGTATGTCTATAACAAGAAGTGCAGATTTAAGGGTATTATAGTTTTCAATCGGCGTTCCTTCAGTCACTACGGAGGCTCTTTTTTCAGTAACAGTGAGGTTGATGATGAGTACAGCGATTATCAATATTACTGCCAACAGTGACCAGAGGAGTATTCTTTTTATCATAATAAGGGATAATTATAAATTTGTGTATGTTTAAATCTCTAAATCTAAATATGCTTATTATGAATCTAAAAACAAAAACTTTTTTAGCCTTCTCCCTTTCATTACTTGTATTTACATTTCAGGACAATCAAGGACAAGATGCCCTTTCACCAGCAGACCTGCTGGCGCTGCAATCCTGCAGGGGCATACAGTTAAGTCCGGATGGAAACCAAATTCTGTACTACATATCGACACCGCGTAGTCCTGATGAATCACCAGGAATGTCTCAAAACACCTATTGGAAAATGACATTGAGGGACAAAACTGCCAGTCCGCTATTCAATGAGGAAATAAAAGCTTCTTCCCCAAGATGGAGTCCGGATGGCAAAAATATCGGATTTATATACGGCAAGGGGAATGGAACCAAACAGGTATGGGTAATACCAGCCGGCGGCGGCGAGATTGTACAGCTGACCCGTGCTGAATCAAATGTTTCCTATTTTCGGTGGAATCCGGGTGGAGGTGAACTGGCTTACCTGGCGCTTACACCTGCAGCAGATAAGGAGAAAGAATTAAAGGACCGGGGGTATGGATTCATTTTTTATGAAGAAAACCTTAAAAACAAAAATCTTTTTTTAGCCAGTCTTGACCAAAACGGGATGCATACCGGGACCAGGCAGCTTACGGAAGGAATGAATGTATGGGATTTTGAATTTAACCGTCAGGGCACCCATATTGCTGCCAGCATATCACCCAAAAACCTGATCGACCAGCAATATATGTTCAGAAGGATCCATTTGATTGATATCTCCTCTGGCGATATGAAGAAGATCTCAGAAAACCAGGGCAAACTGGGTAATTATGTCTTTAGTCCCGATGGAAAAAACCTGGCATACACTGCTGCACTAACAATTAATGACCATGCGGTGAGCCAGGTTTATATCGTTTCCCTGGATGATAACATTGTTACGAATCTCACACCTGAAAAATTCAAAGGTCATGTGACCTGGGTAAACTGGAAAAGCAACAGGGAAGTTCTTTATTTATCTGAAGAAGGGGTATATCCGAAATTAAACCTGGTACCAGTTAAGGGAGGAAAGAGAAATGTTATCATGGATGCATCGGAATCGGGCATCATATTCGATACCCCGGAATTTAATGATGATTTCAATCAATTTGTCTTTACAGGTTCTGCACCGGATGATTATGTAAATATTTACAGCTGGAATGGGAAAGATGAAATCAACAGGATCACCGATATTAATCCCCAACTTGAGGGCAAGGTCCTTGGCAAACAGGAGTTGATTGGATACAAGGCCAGGGATGGACAGGAAATTGAAGGTTTGCTGATTTACCCCGTTGGGGATGGCTCCGGGACGAAGTATCCCCTGATTGTGTATGTGCATGGTGGTCCCGAGTCACATCATTCCAATGCCTGGCTGAGCAGGTATTCAACACCCGGACAGGTAATGGCAGGGAAAGGATATATGGTGCTATACCTGAATTACAGGGCCAGTACAGGTTACGGGGTAGACTTTGCCATGGAGGGATTTATGGATCCTGCCGGGAAGGAATTCGATGATATAGCCGATGGTATTGAATACCTGATCAAGGAAAAAGGAGCTGACCGGGAAAGGGTTGGATTAGCCGGTGGATCTTATGGAGGTTATGCTTCGGGTTGGTTCGCTACCTACTATACCAAATATGTCAGGGCTGTTTGTATGTTCGTTGGGATCAGTGATAATATAAGCAGAAGGGGTACGACCGATATTCCTTATGAAGAGCTTTATGTGCATGCCGGGAAAAAACTGGAAGATCAATGGCAGATGAGCCTGGAACGAAGTCCGATATACTGGGCACATCAGAGTAAAACAGCCACATTGATTTACGGGGGCGCTGCGGATACCAGGGTACACCCTTCACAGAGCCTGGAGCTCTACAGACGGATGAAAATGAATGAACATCCTGCCGTCAGGCTGGTGCAGTATCCCGGAGAAGGACATGGCAACAGAAGGCAACCTGGAAGGATCGATGTGCTTTACCGGCAGATGGAATGGTTCGATTGGTATGTCAGGGATCTCAATCCCCTGGATGGTCCTATGCCACGTCTTGATATCAGTGACAGGTATGGATTGGATTGGGATTATTGATCATGGAATTCATGTAAATAACCCTAAATAACTCATTCCTTCTTTGATAAGGAGAATTGCCAGGATCAACAAAACCAGGCCGAGTATTCTCAGGGTCCAGATAAACACTTTATTTTTCAGGAAAGCCCTTGATCTGTCCACAACCATGGCAATGCTGATTTTTGAACCTACGAGCAGTACATAAAACGCGATTATGAATGCAAATGCGGCAGCGGGACTGGCCTGGTATGCCCTGATGGTTATCGGTGCACCTACCATGAGCCAGAAGATATAGGGATGAGGGCTCAGTATATTGACAATAATTCCCTTGCGGATGGACTTCAGTTTGAGATTTTGAATTTCAATTTCTATGCCCTTGCTCCTAATACTATCATAGCCCAGGTAAGCAATAAAGATACCACCGAGTATGGAGATTATACCTATGACCATATCGAAACTAGCCATCTTGGAAAGAATGAAAATGGTTAGCAAAACAATTGGAATATCTGTAATCAGTGGTGCAATAGCTATTTTCACGCCTTCCGTTTTGTTATGCCTGAGGGTTTCTGAAATGACCAGGGTTAACAAGGGGCCGGGGGATATTCCTGCAGTGAGCCCGAACACTGCACCCATAGTCAGGTATGTGATAGTTTGCGACATTAAGTCTTATATTTCGCTACGTGCCCTGAGTAGCCTGTAAAGCAAATTAAAAAATCTCAATACACTCAGCAGGAACAAAATCCATAAAAGTAAAATTGCCATTACTGTAAAACTGCTATCCAGGTCAAATTGAAATTGAACCTGCTGAAATTTCCAGCCAAAATCTTCCTGGACCAGAACGCCTGAAAATCTTAATGGCAATACAAGGAACCTGGATAGATCGAATTCAACAAATCCAACGGTTGAAATCCATGCGACATTTCCCTGTGTTGAAATATTCGCGTTTTGGACCAACAGTCTGACATCACCCCATTGCAACCAGTCAGTCCTGACAAGGTCAGAAGCCTCATCATAACCGGAATAGATTTCATTGGGCATGGTTCCGAGGATTAGGATGTTTTCCTGTGAGAATAGATCATCCATAAAATAATACAGGACTGATGTATCTCTTGCCTCGTACCCCTCTTGAAATTGACGCATTTTTTGTTCAATTTGGTTTCTGACCTCCGGATCTGCATTTCCCCTTGTAAAGACATATGCATCCTGGTTATTATAAAATGCTTTGTGCGGAATTTTAAAAGTTTTTGTGGTGATGAATAAGGTAAGACCCAGGCCAAATAGGATTAGAAAACTATTTAATATTTTCATCATTACCAGCAGATTTATTTATTAAGAATCCGTTTACTTGGAAAATGCTAAAACAACCGGGTTGGACACTTTCAGATAATCTTGCACTGACATAATAATGGAATCGTTCAGCGAGCCGGCGTTGAATGCTATTTTCTGGTTTTGCAGGATGGATTGATCTAACAAAAGTTCTAAATCTATCAGGGGTTTTCCAAAGGGTGGGACAGATCCGGGCACCAATCCGGTTAATTTCTTGAGCTCATCCTTATCAGCAAATCTGAGTTTCTTTGCACCAAAATGCTTTTTCAGCGCACCTGAATCTAATTTTTTTGCCGCACTGAGAACACATAGTTTAAATGAGTCATCAATTTTTAGGACCAGGGCCTTCCCGCCTATAGAGAGATCTTCTCCCCGTGCCAGAGCAGCTGCTTCTGACGTTTCGGTTGCACCGTGATGGACTTGTTTAAATGTAATGGATTGAGCAGTTAGCCACTCCTTTATTTTTTCGAACATTTATTGTGTATTATAATTCCAGGATTCTATTAAGTTCCTCTTCAGACAAATTCAATAACCCTGATTTCGGGAGCCTCCTGGTGAGTTCTCTCCAGTTTTCATCTGCAGAGAAAACTTCCCTGAAGATGGGAAGAGCTTCTGAAAGGCGTTGATTATTTGCAAGTGCGACTGCTTTCCAGTATTTCATTTCCAGGTTGTCAGGGAACATTTGTTCAGCAGCCCCATATTCTTTCAGTGCTGTCACCATGTCTCCTGTTTCCACTGCCAGATCTCCCCGGTTCATATGTTCGTATGCCCGGTGGACCTGTAATATCCGGTGAAGCTCAACCAGGGGTTCCTGATGATCATCAACACGGATATCGATTTTCTTATCCTGCCAGGGATGTGGTGCCGGATCAGGGCCAACGACGATCAATGCGGCAGACTGCCTGCCCCTGATATCACCACCCGCCGCCTCAGCTGCCTGCAGAACCTTGATGATTCTTTCGGCAAGAGGCAGGCCGTCATTTTTCTCAAAAGCCTCTGCCATGGCTGGTACCACTCTGTCGTTGAGCATCATATTGGCCTGTACGGAGTAATTGTCTCCGACAATATGGGCCGCAGATGCAATACACTTTTTACCGGTGTAGGCAGATACCATACCTTCAGCATCCAGTACTGCCAGTTGCCTGTAATCCCTGCCCTCATCTCCTTCAATTAAGATTTCCAGTACCTGTTTTGCATCTTTACCTTCTGTTATCAGTTTTAACCCATCCGGTCCGAAAGCCGGATTGACAAAAGACTGGGTGGCTACAACACCCACTCCTGATTGACCCCATGACACTATGGTCCCAACCGAAAACCAGTGGCTTTGGACACCGACAGCCATTTCACCAGTTACTTTGTCTTTTGCAACAATTGAATAAGTATGGACCAATTGGTCCTTCGCGCTCATCTGTGCATTTGCTTTTTCCACTATGAGTAAGGAAAATAGTAGAAGCGATGCTTTAATAAGTATTGTTTTCATTGGGGTGATATTTGGTCTAGTGATTTTTACTTTCAACGATTCTCCGAACTTCATTCATTAATAGCGGGAAGGCAGGATAGGTCATGCCATGTCCATAACCATCCAGTTCGTAAATTTTTGTCTCTTTGTGACCGGTTACTTTCATCATGCGCATCATGTAGGCATTTTCCTCATAACGGCCTAACATTTCCAACTCTCTATCTCCCGTGATTAGCAGCAAAGGCGGTGCATCGGCCCGAACATGAAAAAGAGGTGCAAGGTTATCAACTACTGGCTGCGTATTGGCAATCCCTCTTTCTTTTCGTACAGTCAGATGAGTGATTGTATGACCGCTGAATGGAATCAATCCGGCAATCCTGTTGGCATTGATGTTATTCGATCCTAACCATCTTTTATCCATTCCAACCATCAGGGTAAGATATCCGCCGGCTGAATGTCCTGATATAAATATTTTAGATGAATCACCACTATAGTCCTCGATATTATTAAATACCCAGGTAACTGCAGCAGCTGCGTCTTCAATATACACGGGGGATTTGACGTTAGGGTATAAACGATAATTTACGGCTATAATACAAACTCCTTCCTCTTTAAGTGCTTCAGGGATTGCCTTATTGCCACCTGTTAATCCTCCTCCGTGAAACCACACTATGGAAGGAAAGTCCTTTGTGTTTTTGGGGTAATAAATATCCAGGACACAACGTTCGCTTATGTATTCGTCAGACTGGTTTACAGATTCACTGTAATAGGGGATGTTTAATATTGTTTCATATTCCCCGTCTTGAGCGAAAGCCAGGATCCAAAATAATACAGAGAAGATGGATAGCAGGATTTTTTTCATTTCAGTATGTTTTATAATTGACCCTAAGAATAATTGCTGACCTTAAAATTAAATATAGCAAAGGGAAAAAACAATTTGATTGTTCATTCAGTAGTGTTGGTAACTTATACGGCACACTCAGCGGATTATTGATAATTTTATTTCGCCTTATCACTGTCTCGTTAGTTTATGGAAGCGCTGAGCATCAATTATTTTGATTTTATCATAGCCATCTTTTTACTCTGGAGTGCCTATCGTGGTATTACAAAGGGTTTTCTGATCATGGCGGCATCACTGGCTGCACTGATATTAGGAGTATGGGGGGCCATACGGTTTTCTCACCTGACAGCTGCCTTTATGATCTCCTTTTTTAGCTTGCAAACAAAATACCTTGCTTTGATCTCATTTGCATTGACATTTGTCATTATTGTAATACTGGTCCATCTGCTCTCCAGGGCCCTGGATAAACTGGTAAAAGCCGTGGCACTTGGCCTTGTGAACCGTTTAGCCGGACTCCTTTTCGGAATGCTGAAAACGGCTTTTCTTATCAGTATTTTTCTGGTGATACTCAATGGAGTAAACAGCCGTGTACCTTTTATCCCCGAGGAACATAAAGAAAACTCACTTTTATACCAGCCCCTTTCAAGGCTTGCCCCGGCCATATTCCCATTTCTAAACTTCGAAGAAATCAGAGACCACATCCCGGAACCAGCATACAGGGAGATTGAGACATAGGCAGAACTTTATTATCTTTGGGCAAAATTTTTTCAATGAATTTTGTTGAGGAGCTGAAATGGAGAGGTATGATACATGATATCATGCCAGGAACAGAGGATCACTTGCAGAAGGAGATGACGACGGCTTACGTTGGTATTGATCCTACTGCTGACTCCCTTCATATTGGCCACCTGGTTTCCGTCATGCTTCTTAAACATTTTCAGTTGTCCGGGCACCGTCCGGTCGCACTTTTAGGTGGTGCTACCGGAATGATAGGGGATCCTTCCGGTAAGTCTCAGGAACGCAGTTTGCTTAATGAGGAAATACTCAGGCAAAACCAGGAGGGACTGAAGGCTCAACTTAATAAATTTCTCGATTTTTCAGAGGATGTTCCCAACGCTGCTCTGATGGTCAATAATTATGACTGGATGAAGGATTATACATTCCTGAATTTCATTCGTGATATTGGAAAGCATATCACGGTGAATTATATGATGGCCAAAGACTCTGTAAAAAAAAGAATCAGCCAGGATAACAAAGAGGGCATGTCTTTTACAGAATTTACCTACCAGCTGGTCCAGGGATATGACTTCCTTTTCCTCTATGATGATATTAATTGTAAACTACAGATGGGCGGCTCTGATCAATGGGGTAATATCGTAACAGGAACGGAATTGATCCGGCGGAAAAGGGGAGGAGAGGCCTTTGCCCTTACATGTCCCCTGATCACCAAGTCAGATGGGGGAAAATTCGGAAAAACAGAGGAAGGGAATGTCTGGCTCGATCCCAAATATACCTCACCCTATAAGTTTTTCCAGTTCTGGATCAATGTCAGTGACCAGGATGCCGAGAAATATATAAAGATATTTACCCTTTTGTCAAAAGATGAGATTGATGGAATTATTTCAGAGCACAGGGAGGCTCCCCATCAACGATTACTTCAGAAAACATTGGCGCGTGAAGTGACGACCATGGTACACTCAGAAGATGATTACAAGGCCGCTGTAGATGCATCAGAGATCCTTTTCGGGAAGGCAACAGCAGAGTCGATAAGCAACATCCGGGAAGATATGTTCCTTTCCGTATTTGAAGGCGTGCCCCGTTTTGAACTGGATCAGGCAAGAGGCAGTGCTTCAATAATGGAAATTTTAAGTTCAGAGACATCAGTTTTCAACTCCAAAGGGGAATTAAGGAGAATGGTCCAGGGAGGCGGATTGATGATCAATAAAAAGAAAGTAACTGATCCAGAAAGTAATCTGGACCGCGATGATTTTATAAATGGCAAATACCTGATTGTACAGAAAGGAAAGAAGAACTATTTCCTGATTATCCTGAAAAATTAACCTTACCTGAATAAGTAATATAGTTATGGCCCAAGAAAAAACAGAATTTAATTTTGAGACCAGTAATCTGATACTTTACCTGTGGAAGAGGAAGATTCCGCTGATTTTAATCACCCTGGGTGCGGCAGTGATTTCCACACTGATATCATTTACCATTACACCGAAATTTCGCTCCAGCGTGGTACTTTTCCCTGCATCCGAATCACCTGTATCCAAGTCATTGTTGCAGGCCAATTTCCAGGACAGAATTGGTATCCTGGGTTTTGGCGATGAGGACCAGCTCGAGAGGATATTACAGGTGCTGCATTCAGACGACATCAGGGATCACATTATTGATCAATACAACCTGATGGAACATTATGAGATTGATCCGGATGGTGCATTCCCACTGACCAAACTTTTCGGTGAGTATTCATCGAATATCAAATACAAACGGACCGAATTTAATTCGATCGTAATTGAAGTGATGGATAAAGACCCACAGATGGCAGCTGATATAGCCAATGATATTGCTTCACAGATCGATTCTACCATGAACAAGATGAAACGTAACAGGGCCATAAAAGCTTTGGAACTGGTTGAGAAAGAGTATTTAAGTTCAGCGAAGAGGGCCCGTGCATATAATGATTCCATTTCCATGCTCAATATAAAAGGTATAGTTAGCTATGATGCTCAGATTGAACGTCTTACTGAGGCATATGGCAAAGCCATAACGGAAAACAACAGGGAAGCTGTAAAGGAAATTGAGGACAAAATGAGAGAATTTCAAAATTATACCGGACCATTTGTCTATTATTGGAGTATGTGGTCAAATGAAGTTGGCAGACTCCGTGATCTGGAATTTAAATATATCGAAGCAAAAGCCGAGGCAGAACTGATGTTGTCGCATGTTTTTGTTCTTGATAAAGCCTATAAAGCTGAAAAGAAAGCCTATCCGAAAAAGTCTATCATAGTCGTGGTTGCAACATTTGCCACTTTTGTCCTGGCAGTGATGGCATTTTTATTCTTTGAAAGTTTCCTCAGAAAGCTCCGTTCAACCCGATGAAGCTCGGCCTGGCAAATAAGCGGGAGACTTATCTGGTATACCTGGTCTCTTTCCTGTTTGTTGCATTGAATACCTTTCTCATTGCAAAGGAGTTCTACTATTTCAGTATTATTCCACTTGTACTGCTGATTGTTTTAATAGCCGTTTATGCCCTGGACAAACTGGTCCTGATAGCTGTCTTTGTCACACCCTTATCTGTTCAGCTGTCAGACATCATAAAAGGGTATGATTTTGACCTCTCCCTGCCATCAGAGCCACTGCTCATAGGGATCCTGTTATTCTTTCTGTTGAAATATCTGTTTGAAGGGCAGTTTGACCGGAAGATACTTTATCATCCTGTTTCGATAGCCATTTTATTCAATCTGGTCTGGATCTTTATAACCAGTATCACCAGTACAATGCCACTGGTTTCCTTTAAATTCCTGACAGCAAGGATATGGTTTTTAATGGCGTTTTATCTCCTGGCAACCCAGATCTTCCGTAAAATCGAAAATATACAGGTCTATACCTGGATGTACATTATCCCTTTTCTGATTGTGATAGGATATGCCTGGGTACGGCATGCCGGCTACGGTTTCTTTAACCAACAGGCAGCTCATTTTGTCGTTCAGCCTTTTTATAATGACCATACCTCTTATGGTGCGATATTGGCCATGCTGATTCCTGTATTGATCGGATTCATTTCCATCCAGGGAAAGGTTAGTATGATTAAAAAAGTATCTCTGTGGATTGTGACTTTTATCTTTTTTGCCGCCGTACTCTTTTCATATACCCGGGCAGCCTGGGTAAGCCTGGTAGGTGCATTGGGGGTATATATAATTATCCGGTTCAGGATCAAATTCTCCTACCTGGCCATTTTTGGAATGGTATTTCTGGCTTTTTTATATGGGAATCGTTCAGACATTAAAATCAAACTGGAACAAAACCGGCAGACATCTTCGGAGGATTTGATGGAACATGTGAAATCCATATCCAATGTAGCCACGGATGCATCCAACCTGGAACGGCTGAACCGCTGGAGCTGTGCCTGGCGGATGTTCAAGCAGAAACCGGTATTTGGCTGGGGTCCTGGCGTCTACATGTTCCAGTATGCACCATTCCAGCTGGAACGTGAAAAGACGGAAATAAGCACCAATGCTGCAAACCTTGGCAATGCCCACAGCGAATATATCGGACCATTGGCCGAATCCGGCATACCGGGCACCATTTCTTTCCTGGCAATAGTCATCTATACCATTATAACCGGGGTCAGGAACTGGACCAGGGTACAGAACAGGAAAGTAAGGATCCTCTCGCTTTCCCTGCTATTGGGATTGATAACCTATTATTTGCATGGACTCCTGAATAATTTTCTTGACACGGACAAAGCTTCAGCCGTTTTCTGGGCCTTTACGGCAGGCATTGTGGCCATAGATGTGTACCACAGGGAAACACGTTTCAGGAATTCGGAGTAAATTCAATGCCGAGGATGGAAATATCGTCGAATATGGCCGTGTTATCCTCAAGGATGTTATGGCTTTCTATGATATCATTGATGTTTTCGTGAATGGGATGAATATTGGTAACATGCCTTTCAATTTTTTCAGTCCCGAATTCAATGCCTGATTCATCCAACAATTCAACCAGCCCATCCGTATAACAGAACATTTTTGTAGGTTCCTGCATCGTTAACACACCCATTTCAATGGTCGGGATCTTATCAAGCATACCCATTCCCACACATCCCTTCATCAGCATGGAAAGTTGCTTTTTGTTTTCCTCGTAAAGAAGGGGTGGATTATGTCCCGCGTTAATATATTGCAGCTCCTTGCGGTTAACGATGTATTTGCCGATAAAGAGTGTTATGAATTTCTCTCCTTTTGCACTGGCCATTACCCGAGTATTTAGCCTGGTTACCAATTGATTAAGTGTGATATCATCGGAAAACAGAGCCCTCAGATTAGCCTGGAAATTGGACATAAGGATGGCTGCAGAAATTCCCTTTCCGGAAACATCCGCTATACAAAAACCAAATTCATTATTATTCAAAGCAATGCAATCGTAATAATCTCCTCCAACTGAAAAGTGAGGATGATAGAATGCGGTAAAATGAATATGCCTGTTCTGGGGAAGGGATGAGTTTTCAGGGATGAGCATACGCTGGATCCGTGAGGCCAGTTCAAGCTCTTTCCTCATCGCCTCCTGTCGCAGACTTTCCTTGTGCAGCCTGATGTTTTCAATGGCTACAATAATCACATTGGATATGGTCTGTATGAAATGGAGGTGTTTTATTGTGGGACTGATACCCTCGGCTTCTTCGTCTATATCCCCGATCAATACAAAAGCCAGTGGGGTGTCCTGGGTTATGACCGGGATGATTATGTCGAAGTTCTTAAGGCTTTCATGTGGAGAAGAAGTCACAAAACTGATTTCCTTGATTGGCAAAAGTTCCTTTTCAACATCAATATGTGAAACATCCTCCTTGTCTGCACCAGTAGTTAAGATTGTCTCCCACTTTTCATTAAGCTTGATAATGGCTATCCTGCCAATGTTCAGATCATCCGTGAGTATGGACTCATAACGTTTAAGCAATTCCCTGCCGGAAAGATTTTCATTGATCGCCTGAGTGATCTCAAGCAGGGCGTTAAGCTTAAAAGAGTATAATTTCAGCCGTTTAAATGATGCTTTTTCAGCCATTTATTCCTTTACCCTTTCGACATATTCTTTGGTCCGGGTATCAACTTTTATTTTTTCTCCCTCATTGATAAATATAGGGACATTAACCGTTGTACCTGTTTCAATGGTAGCGCGTTTTAATGCAGTGGAAGAGGTGGTATCTCCTTTGACACCTGGTTCAGTGTAGGTCACTTCCATAATTACAAAGGGAGGCAGGTCACAGGAAAGAGGGGTCTCTGTATCGGCATGGTACATAATCTCTACTTCCTGGCCTTCCTTCAACAAGTCAGGGTTATCAATCATGGATGTCTCCAGTGATATCTGTTCATAGGTCTCCAGGTGCATGAAATGGTAGCCGATATCGTCACTGTACAGGAATTGATAGGGCCTTCTTTCCACCCTGGCGACAGAGATCTTCACTCCGGCATTAAAAGTGTTTTCGATGACCCTTCCGTTGGTCAGGCTTTTAAGTTTGGTCCTTACAAAAGCAGGCCCTTTGCCTGGTTTTACATGCTGGAACTGGACAATGGTATACAAGTCGTTATTATAATCTATGCAAAGGCCATTTCTGAAATCTGCCGTTGTAGCCATAAGAAAGAATTTTGAATTCGTTGATCAAAGATAGTAAAACCCTCAATATTTCAGTCCATCGTACTGAATCAGATCACATTTGACAGATCCCACGATCAGGTCAAATTTGCCACGTATAGGAACATGATTGGCATCGTCAGAAAACCAGAGCGTCATATCATCTTCCTTTTTAAAGATCCTGCCAGGTTCGACAAATGGGACAAGCTTGATACAGCTAAATGTGCCCCCTCTTGTCTTGATGGTCTCCCTGCCCCTGAATCTCATGTCAAACGGGAACAGCTCATCGTCGAAGAAAGTGTTGATATGGATAATATCATCATATTTCATAGTGTCATATTCAATGGTTCGGACATAATAAAATACAGATACCATATCCCTGATATTGGCCGGGATATCATGCTCCCCGGATTCACTGCTGTATGCTTTCAGACTATCATGGTTGTACTCGACGATATTGTGTTTTTTATAATTTCCCTCACTGATATCCCGAATGGATTTCAGGGGGAGCAATGTTTCCGGATCAAAATAACCACCATACATATCACGGATCTTGTACAATTTATCAGCCAGGCCTGTTGTCCGGACCACTGCTTCGGCATAATATACCTGCTGGTTCCTGAAGGTATCCACGGTAAGGTATGTTTCGACTTTACCCGCATTCAGGGGACCGTAATATACCTGGAATACCATTTTTTCACCCGGCACAAAATTATTTTTATCCATTCCGGGTCCGGTTACATTTTCAAGATCCGCCGTACTTTGTATCCTGGATTGTTCCTGGGCCCCGACATGGAATGTGTGGATCATCAGAAATATGAATATGCAACAGGTGTATTTCATATTTTATTTAATCACCTTGTTTTTTGGAATGGTGGCTACAAAGTCTTTCAGGTAAAAGGGTTCAAAATAAGCAACGTCCTCAAAACATTTTTGTTGCCAGGCTGACTCGGCCATTGAGACCATATATCTTGCAGAGGTTTCGATCCCTTCCAGGAAGATGGCATTGGGATGCTGTATGATGTCCCTGCATTTGGCAGCGCCATTACCAAAGAAAATCACACGGTTTTTTTCAAGGATATCCTTAAAACTGTCTTCCTGAATGATTTTTGCAGCGATTGGTTCTATCATTTCCCCCGAAGGATGGAAAATAGCAGTATATACTTCCATTCGCCTGGCATCAATCATTGGGCAGAGACAAAGGGATTTATCCTCAGATAATGCCTTATTTTCAAGTTGATTGCCATGGATGACACCGCTTACCATGGAAGATAGAGTATCAACACTGATCAATGAGATCCCGGAGGCATAAGCCAGTCCCTTTGCTGTTGATACCCCGATCCGCAAACCCGTAAAGGAGCCTGGTCCCTTGCTGACAGCTACGGCATCAAGATCTGAAATTGCCTTGGCGTTTTCTTCCAGTATGTTCCTGATGAAAACTGCCAGGAGACTGGCATGTGATTTGTCTTCGTGGCTTTCCTTCAGGCCAAGCAATTCCCCATCCAGGGCCAGGGCCACTGAACAGATCTGGGTTGAAGTATCTAAATTGAGGATAAGGGCCATTTCAGTCTATCCTCCGGCTATGGTTCTACTTCTTTTTCTTCTTATCGCTCTTGAAAAGATCTTTCTTGTCAACCACTTCGACCACTGCATCGGCTTTCAACTTTTTCGAAATGGCATTATATGGAGCTGTTATTATCTCGTCATCTTCCTCAACACCTTCCAGGATCTGTATGTAATTGTTGTCCTGGATACCTGTTTTTACCTTGACGAACTCAGCCTTGCTCTCATCATTCACAATAAATACCACCTCATTTTTCTCCTCTTCATCATCATCTTTCACTTCTTCTGTTTCTTCTGTTTCTTCTGATCCTTCTACCAGACTTGAATCAGACCTGGTAGTAACAGCCTGGATGGGTATAGAGAGGACATCTGATTCAATTTCTGTCATGATATCAACAGTTGCCGACATCCCCGGGCGGAATGGATTAACATAGCCTTCATCATACAGTGTCTGGTATGATTCTCGGAGGAGGAAGATCTTTACCTCGAAATTGGTTACCTGGTCAGTTGTCAATCCAATGGTCTTGGCAGAATTGGCTATTTCTGTCACAATACCCTTGAATTTCTCACCCAGGAAGGCATCAACCTCAATCAAAGCAGTATCCTCCATATTTACACTGACAATATCATTCTCATTTACCTCCACCATGACTTCCATTCTGTCGAGATCGGCAATTCTCATCATCTCGGTACCAGTCATCAATTGTGCACCTACCACACGC
>JAZGGT010000064.1:0-3886 GCA_036480555.1 Bacteroidales bacterium
TCCTGAAAAAGGAGTTCGGGAAGGATCTTGTATTTTTCGGTGGTATAGATGTCCAGGATCTACTGCCCAATGGCAAGCCGGAAATGATTCATGATGAAGTGAGGCGCCGGATAGAAATCCTTGGCAAGGATGGTGGATATATTGTGGCTCCCGCCCATAATATCCAGCCGGATACCCCGGTGGAAAATGTATCAGCCTTTTTTGAGGCAGTTCTGAACTCCTGAGCTTATATATTCATTTCTCAATTTTTATTCTTCCCAGCTGATACCATCCTTCCTTATCCTTTCCTTCGATAGCCAGTTTAATGGAAGGTTCAGAAGTCAGGGGGTTGATCATCCCAATCTGCAGATCGTAATTCCCGGCTGGCATGTCCCAGGGAATAAAAACGGCGTCGTCGTAAAGGTTATCACCCGGCAGCCATTCTCTAATATCGGCCCCGGTGATCAAAACCCGGGAATCTTTATCATTCTTCAGCCGGATGGCCAGGGGATATTCCTTGTAACAGGGAGCCACGCCTTTATTATCCCACCACGAAGTAAAATGCAAGCTTTCATTTGGTTTAACCATCTCAGGATAAGTAAACTTTCGCAGTACATAACGGTAGCCCATTTTCTTTAACCACCTGTTGACCTCAGGCCACCATTCTGCTGGTATGCCGGATGATTTATTATTGAAGGAAGAAATATGCCATTTCAGGGATTCGTCTATGATAAATCTTACCTCATCAAGGTCATAGCCATGTTTTTCTTTCCAGCCCTTGATGGTGCCGCAAACTTCCAGGGATACAGGGGCCTTCTTCCAGGCATCCTGCATTCCATAATTGATTATATCCATGGGATACCTGTCATACATATGGTTGAAACCATCCTGTTCTTCAGCCCAAAATCCGAGATCTCCAAGGCAATCCACGCGCCAGCCGACATTTGCTTTGGAAAGGCCGTACTGGTTTGAATTATAATCAGACAATTGCATGATCAATGGCGTATGAGGGAAAGATTCCAGGTAGGCATCCACCAGGGCCTTCATTGTTTTTTCACTTAGCAGGTGGGTATATTCTCCTTCCCCCCAGGCCCCGATGATGGACAGGTCAATTGCATGCAGGTCAGGATGGCCATCATAACGCCTGCCCATCTTCCGGATAAAATTGCCAAAATGCTTGATATACAGTGGATTCTCATGGTCAACCTGCCAGTGTTTGACTTTCGATTGATCCTTGTATTCATCTCCTATTATTTCCCTGAACCAATCCGGTACATCCGTTTCAGGCAATTTATTGCCATAGGGAGCCACCCTGATCAGCAACTGTTGTTTTCTTTCCCTGGCCGTTTGCAGCGCTTTATCAATATGTTCCCATTGGTACTTGCCCTGTTCTGGTTCAAGGAACCTCCAGTACAGGCGGAAATAGACGATCGATGTCAGGGGGTGATCTTTTATCTCCAGGTTTCCGTCAAACTCCTGGTATTCAATCGGGTACCCTTCTGTCCATCTGATGCCTTCATTTAATTCATCCCCGTTAAAGCGCTGAAAGGTCATGAATCCCATTCCGGGATTGGTGAGCACATCATCAATTTCAATTGGTTTGACAGTTATGACCTCCTGAGAGCTGAGGTTGCCAAACGTACAAAGCAGGATAAGGAGGATTAATAATGATTTGTAAAGCGGATCAATAGATTTCATTCTTTTTTGAATTAGTTAGGGTCGTCAAATGAATTATTGAAATATAAATATAGGGAAGTTTTATGGTTTAAAATAAGGATACGTAAGAAAAATATTTATCTTTATCTAGCATAATCTTACACAAGCAGAAAATCATGAAAACTTTTAGAATTGTCCTTTTTGGATTGGGTGTCCTGCTTTTACTCATTAATATTTTCGGCTTGCTGAAGTCGATGCGTCACAACGATCTCTATACAGAGGAGAATACAGGCAGGTTGAATGATGTTACAATAAAACTAGAAGATGCGAAAAAGCAACTGGTCAGGAAGGATGGAGAATCAGATAAGGATTTTTCGCTCCGAGTCAATGATATCGTCAGCAAAAGTATGTCACATTATTTCAAGAATGAGGGCAAGAAAAAGTATAATCTGAGGGTCCCTCTCAGGGAAAATTATATCCTCTTCATTGTGAACTCCTTTCGAAAAGATAATCGCTATGAATTCAAAAATTATAAAAAGGGGCTCGAAAGAGGAGTTGGATTATGTTCTTCCCATTCCATAGTTGTGAAAGGAGTTTTACTTGATCATGGCATAGAGGCTCATCTATGGGATATTGCCGGGCATGTGGTTGTCAGGGCCAGGGTCTCCGAAGATGAATGGTACATACTGGATCCTGACTTTGGATTGTATGTCCCCTATGATATAGCAGAGATTGAAGCTGATCCTGAAATAACCAGGCCCAGTTATGAGCACATGGCAGATGGCTACAAACCCGAATACGATGATCCTTATACTACCGATATGGTGGTTGCTATTTACGAAAAGGAAGGGAATCATATCTATACTTACGACGAAAGGTTTGAAAATTTCTCCTATATCGCCATCTGGGTTTTGCCCTTCCTGTTAATGCTACCCATGCTTGTTAAGATGTTACGGCAATGAAAAAGACAAACCTAACCTTCATTTTTATCCTCTCGGTATTATATTTATCCCCGAATCCTGTCCTTTCACAGTACAAGCAGACAGTGCAGCGAGCACCTGAAAAAGGGGAGATACCCGTCAGTGAACCTGGTAGCTATGATAAAATCGGTGCTACCTATATCCTTGTGAATAATATAACAAGTCCAAAAAGTGCTATTTTCCTGGGCAAAGACGTAACACTGGATCTGAATGGATATACGGTTTCATATGCAGCCGGGGACTACCAGCATATTCCCAATTACAGTTTTGAAGAAGGACTTAGCGGCTGGGATATATCGAAGGCACCCACTGCCAGGATAGAAGATACCAAAGTACATGTTTTTGTAGGTGAAAGTATCCTCCGCCTGTCAGCAGGAGAAGAGATAATTTCTCCTTATATCAACCTGCCTGTAGCTGATCGATCTTACTTTGCCATGTGCGGGGTCACCAAAAGGGAAATGCAGGTATCTGTCTATGTTGAGGATGCAGACGGCAACCAGGTAAAATGTACTACGGTTTATTCCGACAGCACCATGGTGAGCTGTCCTATGGAACGGCGCTCGCCAAGACTTGGTGGTGGATTCGTTTATGCGCATATAAACGGAATAAAAGCAGGCAGCTATCGCATCCGGGTGAAAGCCGAGACTGATTGTTTGATTGACCATATTGATATACGCCCTGCTATGGATGTGGGTATAGGTATTGTTGAGAAAACACATCCCATGGGGCACAATGACCATTTATATGAGAGGGCCCACAGTGCATTTTTTGATTATACGGATGATGTATCCCTTGGGAATCCTGTGCCAGGTATTCCGGTTGTAAAAGGAAAGGGTACTGTTACCATAAAGAATGGAATGATCAAAAATGGAACTACCGCTGTGCTATCTTGGGGCATCCAATCCACAGCCGGTGAAGTGAGCATCATCCTGGATAATGTAAAAATCCTTACCTCAGGGATAAATACATCTGCGGTGGATGTGGCTCAGGCCACCATTACGGATTGTTATTTTGATGTAGAAAGTCCATTTATTATCAATCGTCACGGATCGGAGTTTTATGCTGTGGATTTGATAGGGAAGGAGCCATCCGAAGTCTCATATTCGGAGTTTTTCGGGGGACAGGGATGCCTTGTTTTTAAAGGGAATTATTCAAAAGTACACCATAATTTTTTTGCCAACAGGCAGACGGTCACCAACCATTACAGTATTATGGCCATGGGGGATAGTTCCCTGATCTTTGAAAACAAAATAATGCCTGAGATCGGTTCA
>JAZGGT010000065.1:0-12735 GCA_036480555.1 Bacteroidales bacterium
TCAATTATTGGCCGCACACTCCGGCCTGTTATGCGTTTCGGAATTTCTATGCCTGCATAATCACATATTGTAGGAAAAATATCAATGCCCGAAACGATATGCTTAACGTCTTTTACACCTGCAGGTGTTTTACCTCTCCAGGAAACAATAAAGGGAACAGACGCTGACTCCTCATATGAATTTACTTTTTGCACCCATTTATGCGATGCATTACCATCCCCATGATCAGAAGTAAATACAATTAAAGTGTTGTCAGTCAGTCCATTCTCGTCAAGTGCATCGAGAATCCTGCCTATTTCAACATCCACCATTTCAGTAAGGCGGTAATAGTTGTACATATAATTTCTCCATCTCAACTCATCAAATTCTCTGGCAACCCTGACGGCACCATTATAAATGGTTTTTTCGCGGCTGAGTTTTATTATATCGGGTTCATTGCTGATAACCTCATGATTATCAGGAAGAGGAGGAAGGCTGTCAAGCGGTATCCCTTCAATAAATGTTCCAAATTCATCCCATTTATCCACGACAAAGCAAATATCATGGGGATTATGAAGTGAAACACCAAGCAAAAAAGGCTGTTCGTGCTCTCTGTTTATGAATTCAATAGTGGCATCGGTAAGAGGGCCATCGGTGTCCCTGCCATACATCCATATGGCTGAAGGGTCCTCATACTTGTAAAAAGGTATCATATCGAAACCGGGTACCTTAAAGGTCTGGTACGGATGTTTTTTTATGGGATAAGATTCCGGTAGGTGCCATTTTCCTGCCCATATTGTCTGGTAACCTGCCTGGCGGAATATTTTACCCATATTTGGAAGATCAGGATGGGGGATGCTTGTATTATCGTTAATATTCCTTCCCGTCTCATGCGGCATGCAGCCGGTTATTAAACTGCTCCTGGCCGGCCCGCAAACCGGGGATGTACAATAGGAATTCAGGAACATGACACCTTCCGCTGCCAGCCGGTCCATATTCGGGGTGTTAACGTATTGATTGCCCAGATTACTCATCGTACGCATTGCTTGCTGGTCGGTGAATATGAAAAGGATGTTGGGTCTTTCTACAGCATGCTTTCCGGTTCCATTCTGACATGAGAACAGGCTGAGAGTAAGCAAAACAGAAACAAGGATTATACTACTTTTTTTCATCTTTGATATGAATAAATTAGAAGGATTTTAAGCGTGGAGCCATTACCTCCTGTTCCCATTCAATTATTTTTTCTTTAAGGCAGCTTACTTTTTCAGGCTGTGTATTAAACAAATCAATCTGTTCTGAAGGATCATCATCCAGTTTGAACAGCTTCTCAAAAAGAATACTGTCATTCACTATTTCAGTTAAGTATTTATATTCTCCATCCCTGATGGCTTTCTTCACGCTATTACCACGTTTTGCCCTCCAGAACAGTGTTCGTTCAATATCCTTATGATCCTTAATGATGTGTTCAACAATATCATATCCGTCTGTCTCCAGCTGTTCAGATTTTATACCTGCAAATCTCAGGATTGAATGACTCAGATCGAAACTGATTGATACCTGGTCAGACACTGTGTTACCCTGGATCTTACCGGGCCAGCGGATCAGGCAGGGAACGCGTATGCCTCCTTCATAGACATGCCCTTTGAATCCGGATAATACACCATTGCTGGCCATCCTGGCACCCCCATTATCTGAGAAAAAGATGACGATGGTTTCTTTTTCAAGGTTCCTTTCTGCCAGGGTTCCCAAGATCTCTCCAATTCCCTTGTCCAATGCCTCAACCATTTCAATGTATTTTTGCCTGCTTTTTAAATTCCATTCTTCCCCTTTGATTGGCCGTCCAGGATCATCACCAGGTCCCTGGAAGGGGGAATGCGGTGAGGTAAAAGGAAGGTAAAGGAAAAAGGGACTCTTTTTGTGCTGCTGATTCAGCCATTCAACAGCCTTACCGCTGATCAGTTCAGTCATGTATTCACCATCACGGAAAATCTCCTTCCCGTTTTCTGCCAGGTTATGAGCTCCTGTAAAGTCAGGTAAGTTGATCGATGCCTGTTCAACATGGTAGAAATAATCTCCGCCATAACCGATCGGACCGATGGAATAATCGAATCCCTGGTTGTTGGGGCGGAACTTTTCCTCATACCCCAGATGCCATTTGCCCATAAGGGCCGTACGATAACCTTCTCTTTTTAATGCAAAAGGTAATATGGCATTTTCAGGTGGCAGTCCCAGTTCCTTCTTATCCCAAAGCCAGATAGCTTCATCATACCTACCAACATTGCCAGCTCCCAAAGCACATTCCAGTCCACCTACCCGCTGCTGGTAGCCCCCTGAAAGCAAAGCGGTACGGGTGGGGGTACATTCCGGGCCATTAGCATAAAAATTTGTGAATCTTACTCCCCGTTCTGCCAGTTTATCGATGTTCGGCGTTTTTATGTCTGAGCAACCATAGCACCCCAGGTCACCATAACCCAGATCATCTGCAAGGATAAGAATTATGTTGGGCTTTTCTTCCAATGATGGACTAGTACAAGCAATTAGAAAAGCCAGAAATACAGGTATAATAAAACAAAAAAATCTCATGTCATTGAAATTTAATTCAGATCAAATCTTAGACTGCTATGCATGGTACCCATCCATATATCCGGGCTGCATCCACTCCAGGTCCTGATGTTGATAGTAAGGAGCAAGTGCTATTCTCATTTCTTCCATTTCCTCCACTCTCAGTGGTTCAAAATGTTTAATGGTCTCAATATTTTCTTTCAGAACATTAAGACTGTCAATGCCTACTACAGCTGTTGTGATATGTTCAATGCTGAGGGCATACCGGATCAGTTTTGCTGGATCCAGGTTTTCGATCGTATCCATTGGCCTGATCACCTTCATGGCAATGATCCCTAGTTCCTTTTCGCCAGCCGCCGGGATGGCCTGTTTTTCCGGATTCGCATCCCATTGTACCCAGTGGTTCATAGCAATGATCATGGTTTCAAAATCATAGGATTCAGCGGCATATTTCATTCCCTCGGCGGATCTGTGCCCGGTAAAACCAATGTGGCGGATAACTCCCTCTTCTTTGTATTTATGAAGTACCTCAAGCACACCTCCATTCTCACCAATATTTCTGGCATCTTCCAGCGATTCAATACCATGAACCTGGTAAAGGTCAATATAATCTGTTTGCAATCTCGTTAAACTGTTCTCAATGGTTCGCTTTGCCAGTTCCGGATCCCTGTCACCCACTTTCGAGGCCAGAAAAACCTCTTTCCTTCTGTCTTTCAGGATTATCCCCAGCTGTTGCTCGCTGTATTTTTCGCTGTCCTTTTGCTTATAAACCGCAGCTGTATCCCAATAGAATAATCCATGATCCAGGGCATATTCAAGGATTTCCATTCTTTTATCATCACTCTCGGCAGCCATAAACCTGCTCCCCGTACCGATTGTCATCAAGGGGACCTTTATACCGGTTTTCCCCAGGACCCTCGTAAGCAATCCTTTAGCATCAAAAGGATTCTTATCTGTGTTACACATCCAGCCGGATTGAATTGAAATTGCTGCGCCGGCCACGGCCGTGTTTTTCAGAAATTTTCTGCGGGTGATTTTGTTCAGTTTCATTTCAATTTATTTTAAGTTTGTATTATTGTTGATGAACATTCATTTCCAGAAGTTCGATTATCATTATTATCTGGACAAACAATAAATTGCCATTTTTTTTCATATTGATTTCATGTATCTGACAGACCATATATGCTGCACGGAACCTAATAGCCCATATTTTGTGTTAGATATGGATTCTTCCTTATCTCCCCAAGGGGAATAGGGTACAGGTTGTGTTTTACTTCTACATTTTGAGCCCTGATCAGATCCTGCGGAGTAGGACTTGCAATTGTAGCTCTTGCCTGGATTGTTTCTACCAGGTTGCCCCACCTCCGCAAATCAAACAGCCGTTTTCCCTCAAAACACAGTTCCCATCTTCTTTCCTGCCGGATCGCAGGACGGAAACCATCTTTGGTGGTCAGATATGGAATTCCATCCAGATCATTTACATCGGGCCATTCGCTGAGTCGGGCACGTCTTCTCACCCTGTTGAATGCTTCAATCGATTCGGCATCGGGTCCCGAGACCTCATTTATTGCTTCCGCATAAATTAACAGCACTTCCGAAAACCGGAACAGGGGATAGTTAGTTCCTGATGCATTCCCACTGGGGGGAAAAGTATATTTTTCTTCTTCAGGAAGGTACTTACCAATATGAGGTATTGCCATACCTGGCCACCAATAACTTGTATTATTCTCATCCAGGGGCTGTTCCTCTTCCAGCTCATCTATTACATAGTCGAGATTGGTAACATCACGTCGCTGATCAACGGATTCAAACGAGTATGTTAGTTCAACTTCTCCGACAAAAGAAGAATAACCCCCTTCACCATTTGCCATTCTGGGGCCCCAATACAACTTGGTCTCGAACCAGAGATTATTCTCCATACAGTTTACAAAGAAAATATGCTCCTCATTGTTTTCAAGTGCATCATAATCATCATCATGAGCCGGGAAGACATCCCTGTAATTCGCCCTCAGATCATAGTGCCCTTCGTCGATGCATTTTTTTGCCCATGTGGCAGCCCGGGGCCAGTTCGAGGGATCACCCTGCATCAAGGTACCGGTTTTTGAATCCAGCCAAAAACCTGCACGGGTCAAATAAACCTTGGAAAGGAATGCCTGGGCAGCACCGCGGGTGGCACGTCCTTTCTCCGTAATTTCTCTATCCCATAGATCCTGTTCGGCCAATATCAATTCTTCAATAATGAAACCGTATATGACTTCTATATCTGTTCTTTTCATATCTGAGTCACCTACAGGATCTCTGACGTATGAATCACCATGAAATACCACATCGCCAAAAAGCCGAACCAGGTTAAAATAGTTCTGTGCCCTCAGGAAACGGGCTTCAGCAACAATCCGCTCTTTGAGCTCCGGTGATTCAAATAAATTGACGGTCATTTTAGGTACATTTTCAATCACATTTCCTGCCCTGTTGATAATAATGTATGCATTCCACCATACATTGTAAAAATCCGCATAATCAGGATCAAATTTAAACCTGTCCAGTTCTTTTCGTGAAGCAAAACCACCGAAGCCATCTCCCATATCATCTGATCCCAGACCGCACAGGTTAACCCACGATTTAAGATAATACCGTTGAGCTCCTCCATAAGCTCCTCCATAAGCCCCGGTAAGTGCTGCAAGGGCATCTTGCTGGGATTCAAAGTAAGTTTCAGGGTTGAGAATACCTGGTGGTATTTCATCCAGTTCCTTGCATCCGTTCATAATGATAAATCCCAGCAGGATAAGTATAACGCCTTCAATTAATACAAATCTGATCTGAGTTTTCACGGATTTATTCTTTTGATATACCGATTGCCAGCCCAAGTCATGCTTGAAATCAGGTTACTTAATAATTCTTTTGTTCATCACTCCTTTATCAGTCTGCAAATGCAGGATATAAATGCCGGGGGACAATCCTCCCACCTCCAGTGTTGTTTTGGTTGTACTTGCAGGAAACGCTGACACTCGTCCCAGGACATCAATCAGATATATTCTCTGAATGTGTATATTATCCGGTAATTCCAGATGGATCTGCTGATCAAAGGGATTTGGATATACTTTAATATCAGCCATGAACAACCGGGTTAAGCCGGTTATTTTATTCTGTTCAAATTCCTCCAGGGCATCCATCAACATGACATATGCCACGTTAATTTCTGCCTGGGTTGCATTTTCATTGTCAAGTACTGCCTGGGCGGAATCAATGGCCGGTTTTAATTCAGCTTTTGATCCCGGGGGATATTCTCCAATCCCGGTGCCTTCTATGGCATCATCATGAAGGGCATTGGCCGAGTCCACCAAATCTGCCAGTTCCTGTTCTTCAATCACCAGTGCCTCTGCATGGATTACTACCTCGGTATAACTGTTCCAGGCATTACTGGAGTTCCCGCTGCCCGTTATCTTTACATATCTTCCATAGGATTCCGTTATATCAATTGATTCCAGTCCCGCGCTTGTCCCACTGCTGCCACCATCAAAAATCTCCTTCCATTTTTCATCGTCATTGCTTGTCTCAATTTTGAAATTTGAAGCCCTAATATCTCCATAGTAGAAAGCCATTTCCATAGCTGAAATATTATGTACCTGACACAGGTCATATTTGATCCATTGTACACCCTCGGCCGACCATCTTGTTGACAGATTGCCGTCCATTGTATTTTCCGGGTAGTTTGGTTCCTGGGAGATACTTGCTGTTACATAGCCACAGATATGCTCGAAGGTCATGGTTGAATTCTCTGCAACCGGGTTGCCAGTGATGTCCATAACATTACTGACACTAAGGGTATACGTAATTTCTTCTGCAAGCTGTAAGACAGTGAGTGTGACCAGTTTCTTATTCTCATCCAGAACTGCACCGACAATGACAACATCCTGATCTATGGAATAATTATCAATATTTTGTGCAGAAGTATCATCCATCCGTTCGTTAAACAGGACTTCAATCTCCCTGGGTTTAATACTAATCACGGAAGAGATTACCGGAGGTACAGTATCAGGTCCACTTGGATACTCATAAGCTCCGACATCGAAACCGGTTCCCTGTGGGCGAGCGGCCCCCTCTATATCAATAAATGGAGCATCTTCTTCAGTACCAGCATCTATAGCCGGGCAACCTTCTTTTAATCTCAGGTCAAAATTGGCATAATCAACAAAAAAATCATCATAATTACTTACAATGATATTGAACTCGACTGTCCCTATTCCTGCATCATTAGACATACTTGTAGTTAAATTGTTCCTGATCACATTCCCGGTACCGAGGGTGCCGTTCTTATGTTTGGAAATCCTGATCCAGGGTGGGCCAGGGCTTGTATTATTTCTGTCTACAACTGTATTATTTATAACCAGGCAATTTCTCGCACCCATTAAGGTGATTCCATGCCAGTGATCGGTAATAACAACATTGTTCTCAACTACCCAATCTTCGAACATTCCATCGAAACATCCGATGCCCTGCAGGGTACCCTTGAAAGGCTGGTTAGGATCTGTGTAATTGATAATGGTATTGCCTCTCAGTACGATCTCATATACGGTACCTGTACCTACCGTCCCCCCTGTTCCCCTGCTCCAGGATTGGAAACCGTCATCATGGTTGTCATCCACATTATAGCAATTTTTTACTGTGTTATATTCGAATGTATTATAGCTGCCTATCCCCCGCATTCCATCTCCAGAGAAGTTTTCAATGGTATTCTGTTTTATCAGGTTATTTTCTCCCCCGGACTCGATACTTATCCCATGATCCACATTCAAGAAATGATTGTTTCTGATAGTATTATTATCTCCAGAAATTAAGACTCCCAAACAGGCATTACTGACCCAATCACTGGCAGACCAGGGGGTGTTATCTTCAACTGAAAAGGCATAACAGCTGTCAACGATAATTTCAGAAGCAGAGCTGTTTATAGTAATAAGTGTGGACCGGCTGTATGATGGTGCAGTTTCGGGACTGATGGTTAAACCATATGCCTTCCATTTTTTTGCATTGCTGAAAGTCAGCTTTTTCAGGTTCGGATAATTACCTTCTAATGGAAGGACCGTAACATAACCATTATTCATTCCGTTAACGGTCACTATCCCATGATGACCTGAAAGCAGAAAGATGGTATCACCTGCTTCGAATGTATTGTTTTCCGTAAAAACTTCTGCAAGTGTTTTCCAGGGATCTGCCTGTGAACCTTCATTGGCCTTATCCCCGTTTACCGGATCAACATAATAATTAGCAGCATCTGTAAGCCGCATCTGACTGGAGCATAGCATTATAACTATCGCAATTATATTTCGGCTTTTTATTAATCTATTTGAAATTTGTTGCATGATCTAAATTTTTATGGAAATATCTCCAGTATTGGGAATTACATCAAACAATAATGCATTCCCTTTCATTATGACATTTAATTTTCCCCCATTCTGGAAGACTTTTGGTTCTGTGGCACCTTCAGACAGGGTAATTTTTAAAGTCAATGGAATACTATAGATTTCATTATCGAGCTGATTGTTGACCTGGATGATTTTCTCTTTTTGACTTTCCTTAACCACTTTTATTTTGGATTCCTCACGTTCTGACAAATACCTGTAAACGTTGGAGAAAACATCAATGTAGATACTGTCACGTTTGTTATTAATCACTCTGAATATAGAATCCAATACTTCGTATTTCACAGGGGAGAAACCATCATACCGTTTGCCATTTTCAAGAAAATCAGGAGCTGCTTCTTCTAACCTCCCTAATTCTGATCCGATACCATGACTCCTGAAAATCAACCATTTGCCGTTTTTCAGGGCAATTTCCAATTGATTATTCAATTGTTCAAAACGGGTGATTTTCTTGCAAACCTGGTTTACAACATGCTCCGATCCAAAAACATCACCGGCATGCAGGGGATAATACGAACGGGTTACAGCAAGCACCTTGGGAGCAGGGCGGCCCAAACCAAAATTAACAAGGATTGGTTTCACACCTATATTCTTCTCTATTGATTCAATGGCCATTGTCATATCGATATGAGGATCAACTGGTGACACCGGCTTCCCGTCCGGACCAAGCCTGAAATCTTCGTGTGAATAGGTATGGCTTGCCATTTCATGACCCTGCCGGGACATAAATTGCCAGTCTTCCCAGGTCCCGCCAAAACCGGGTTCCAATGCCGGGGGCATTCGGCTTGAAAAATAAACATGGGAAGTATCATTAATAGCTGCATCATCCTGCAGCCTGGGAATCAGAAAAAAGGTTATCGGGATGCTGTGGTCTTTCCCAAGTTTATAATATCCGTCATAAGGAACGTCAGGATTTTCAGGTGTCCACTGGCTTTTAATACTCCTTATCAAACCGTCAGCAGAGGTAATTGCAAAGGCAGCCTTTTTATCATCTTTCCATTTGGCTATGGAAATATCTTCAATGATTAATTCGTTTGAACAGGCCATTACCAGCATACATATGGGTAATACTACCGGCATTTTTTTTAATAAGGTTATTGTCTTCATTCTAAAATTGGTTTTAATGTTTAACTCGTAATCCAAATCGGACTGGTCCACGCCCACTGGTTATTTTTCTGTCGAACGCAGAGATAATAATTATCAATTGGGGTATCAGGTTCTGAATCGATGTATCGATCAGATAAGCTGAATGCATTCAACGGTACAGCTTTATGGAAGGAAACTGCCACATCCAGATAACCACCAACTAGATGGGATCGTTGCCCTTCCAACAGTTCCGCCAGCGTATGTTCGAATTTCTTCCCGTTCACCGAAGCCTTGATGGAGGCATTCAGAGGCATTTCCACGTCGAGTACCATGGAATTATTTATTGGTGTGAGCGGTGTAGGATTTCCAAAAGAGTGCGAATGAAATGAACAGCTTACTTCGTCCTGTCCTGTGATTCGGCTTATGTAAGATTTACTGTCAGTCTTCTCTTGCCAGATTGGGCTTGTTGACGCACGCCTCTGGTCTCTGAAACATGGAGTGACTGATCTTATAATTCCATCTGAAACAGATAACATACCTTCCCATTCCCTGTACATATTCTTCCCCCCCCATCCCCATTCAAATCGTACCTTTGCACGTATTGCACCACCATCTTTAACAGGTACGGTAACCTGCGGATTGAACCGTTTAATAAGCTTACAATTTTTTATCAGATCAACATAATCAATAAAATCCTCTCCCTGAATTGAAAATTCAATCTCTCTTCTGCCTGATTCTTCTACTTCGTCCCCCATTAGTGCATCATTCATTCTATAATCAATGGCGATACGGTCTCCGGTAACTGCATAAACCCGTCTGGCCGTGAAAGCTTCCCATAATGATTGCTGGGTAAGTTCACCGGCATAAACCGCAATTTTTCCTTCACCATAACTGCCCGGATATCCATAATGATTGTCTGTCGAAGCCATGATCCCAAACTTATGTCCCTTTTTCAGTCCGGTTTCCATTAATCCCTCCTGGGAGCGGGGTCCCATTTCCCGCAGGTTCGGATAGGGAGAAACATCAGACACGGAGCAGCCGTGAAATGAAAAGACCTCCACAAAGGGAGATTGAGAAGATTCTTCGAAATGGTCCCAGTCAATTCCACGTGATCCAGGCAAATAACCAATGTGGTGAGGAATTATTAAAGCCTCCTGATGCTGCATCTTTTCGCGCAGTTCACCGATTGAATCCGCTTTTACGATCTCCCCTTCCGGCTCAAGATAATATACATTATGATCGCCGTAACGCGTAGAGTGCCATTCAAATGCGAGGAAAGGGATGAACTCACCCGGTTTTCTTACATCCCGTGTCAGTTTTTTGATTTCAGGCCATAACTCTTCAAGCTTTTCATAACCCTCATCATGTATCACAATGTAATCTTTTATCCTGTTCATATGCTCCTCATCCCTTGGCGTATCATGCCAGCTTGAATGTCCGACTACCGAACAAAAATCCAGGCGCTGCTCACGGGCAGCCTCAAAGGCATTTTCCAGACTGCCCTTGGCGTAACTGATACTGCAATGACAATGCAAATCACCCCAAAACAGCTGATAGGGATTGTCTTTGGGTTCATACTCATCTACAGCCTCTGCACAACTTTTCAATGAGCCCATCCCCAAGGCAGTTAGTCCCGCAAACCCTGTTGCCCCTTTCAAGAATTTTCGTCTTTTCATAAGCACTGTTATTTAGTCATTGTTTCACAAACCTTCCCATAGCTGCACTATCATCATTTGTGGCAAGCTTGATAATATAAATGCCCCGTTCAAGATCAGCTATGTTGATGTTCATCCGCTGGTTATCAATGTTTTCAAACTGTTTCATTTTCTGTCCCAGCATATTCAGGATAATCACGCTTTTCAATCCGCCGTCATATTCCACATTTAGAATATCCTGAGATGGATTCGGATAAATGCTGAACCCTGCACCAGATATGTCTTCCATTCCTGTTGTTGAATGAAGCGGGGTAACCATCAAGTCATCAAAATAGGCCCGGTTCCTGTAATAAGTCCCAACCCCTAATTTACCCTTATACCTTAATGATTGCTGGGGCTCAACACTAAAAAGCTCTTCCCCGTTTCGATATAGCGTTATGACAGAATCAAATGCCACCATTTTATAATTGGTCCATTCATGATCCTGAACACAGTATGTTTCGTAATCCTCAAACAACCAGCTGAATTTAGTCGGACCGTCGATCCGGGTAAAAGCTCCGGATTCGTTAACCTGGGAGCTCAGCTTTATATATGAATAGTTACCAATGTCCTGATACCCAAAAACAACTATAATATCATTCGCATATGTACCTTGTACAGACCTGGCGTCGAATGAGATCTCAAAATGCTGGAAGCTGGAGTCGTTGATAAGCATATACTGACCACTGGTTGTAGAGTAATTATTCATGCCCACAATAAGGTCTTCATTTTCTTCGATGACTTCCCAGATCGTTTTTGTATTTACTGAATAGTTTAAGAAATCCCCATAATATGGGATCTCACTAAATTTAGTAAGCGGAGCAATAGGGACCATTTTAGCCTTAAACCGGGCCAGGGCACTAGCAAGCTCTGCCACAGCATCATCTATTTCTTCCTGTGTTGCGATTGTATCAGCTGCCGTACTTTCAGCCTCAGTAATGGCGGTTTTAAATATTTCCTTTGAACCTGCCTCATATTGCCCTTCTTCCGTTCCCTCCACTGCATTATCATGGATTGTATCCGATTCATCGATCAACTCCAACAGTATGGATAAATCAAGATTTATCGAAGCTTCAAAGGCTTCGATGGCCTCAATAAGATCGGCAACTGCATCATTTACCTCCTCCTGGTCAACTGCTGTATTCATTACATTAACTGCACTGTCAATCTCTAATGCAAATGCTGCCCTGGAACCTTCTTTATATTCCCCCGGCGAGGTACCTTCAACGGCAGTATCATGAATCTCCTGAGCTTCCGTGACGGCATTTTCCAGATGCGTCAGGTTAATATTTACTTCGGTCACAATCAGCTTGTATGATGCATCAAGATCAATTTGAAATGCTCCTGATCCATTAGCATCAGTTGTGAATTCAATGCTGGAAGTCTCCTGTTTCTTGAACACATAATATGTACTGTTTGCCGATAAGCCACCCAGCGTAATATTTACTCCCTGTGTAGTATCGGAATCAGAGGAGGGACCGAAATTGCAGACCAGCTCCGATGTGTCAGCCGAGATGCTTTCGATACCAAAATTGATCCGGTTATCTGCCGAGAACCAGGTCGTAGAATTATACGAAAGACTGTCTCCATTCACCAGGGAAGCTGATACCAGGTTATTCTCTGACTCATTTTCTATCAGCAACAGTGTATTTCCGTTAAAATGAATATCGCCTGCTGAAGCGGATTCATTATCAGCCTTTTGAAACAGGGTGTATTCATTATTGCCGCCGGTGGTAACTTTTACACCTATGCTGCTGGATGTATTGTAATTTTCAGAAATGGCGTTCAAATCTGCAGCATCCGGCCATAAAAGGACCAGGTATTGATTTGACTGCTGTCCGGTAAGACGTGCCCTCAAAATCCTGCCATTAATATTGATAGCTGTTGAGGCAGTTGTGGACCAATCTGCTGCTGTGGGGGATAATATTCTGACCAGGGCACTACCATTACCCCTGCTGATCCTATATGTTTTTTCACCCGCGTTGGCAAGCGTCCCT
>JAZGGT010000066.1:0-2179 GCA_036480555.1 Bacteroidales bacterium
TCATTTAATATTGACAGGTTAGCAACATTAAACCAAAGCATTTTATGACAAACTTACCAATGTACTCGGTGCTGTTCATACTTTATTGTATTCCTTATATAATTCTCTCGGAAGAAAGTAACCTTTAATACAGTTTGGGTTCTTTATGCAAATCTGAATGTGATCCTTTTCTCTAAACCCAGCTCCTGGATATATTTCAGTTCCCTCGAAAAATATACCCTTTACAGAATCGTATATTTCCTCTCCTGCTTCTCCCATAATAGTATGTACAGTTTCAATAACGGCACAATCTAATTCACGAAGCAATAATTCATCGGATTCTTTCGCCCTTCTGTTTTGTGGAAAATTTGAAGCATCATGAGTAATACGCAATACATCATATGCTGACTTGAGTAATTTGAGATTCTTATAATCTAGAAGATCCAAACAGTAACCAAGATTTATTATTGCTCCAATAACTGCTGGCTCCTTAATTGGTGATCTAGATATTCTCGGATTATCCTTTAGGTGATGGGCATATTCATAGGCTCTGGCAACACTATTCTCCCAAAAATAAACACCATGGCCCAACCAGTCATACTCGTTATCACTATCTTGGAGAGTTTTTTCCCCAGTTAAAACATCATTGACTAACGATTTGTCACAACCATGGAAACCAAGAATTAAACCCGGTCTGGTTGTATACATAAATGCTTGTAGTTTTTTCTAAGGTTTCCCTTTTCAGTATAAATACCTGATTTAACCAAGAACTCTTTGGAAGCTTTCTCATTTCCTAATAGAGTTTTTTTATATCTCTCAATGATCTTTAGAAGTTCATTGATTTCCTTATCTGTCATACGAATACATTTACCTGGATTCTTACTGCAAAAATAGTCTTTTTTATCAATATTATGATACGCACTTAGAACGTTACAGATATAATTGTCGCAGGTGTTGGAGGATTACCGGGGACTCAATCCATGCCCGACATTTTTTCGAGTGCCAGGTAAAGTGCCTGTGTTCCTTTTGTGCCTTTTCCCATGGCCATCACAGAAAGATACAGCTGTTTGGCAAGGGCGAGCCCGGGCAGTGATAGATTCATCAGTTCCGCCTCTTCGAGTGCAATCCCGAGGTCCTTGATAAAATGTTCAACCATGAAACCGGGTTCGAAATCTCCATGGACGATCTTTGGAGCCAGTACATCGAGCGTCCAGCAGGCAGCAGCACCTTTCCCGATGGAACTGAGCACGGTTTCGAGATCGAGTCCCGCTTTATGCCCGTAGATCAGGCATTCACAAACCCCTATCATCGTTCCGGCGACGGTGATCTGGTTGCACATCTTTGTATGCTGACCGGATCCGGCCTTGCCCTGGTATACCATGTTCTTGCTGAAAACATCCATGATGGGCATGACCTTATTGACTACTTCTTCATCCCCCCCGATCATCACAGACAGGGCCCCATTAATTGCCCCGACTTCACCCCCTGAAACGGGTGCATCCACGGCCCAGGCACCTTTTTCCCTGGCAGCATTATCTATCCTGACTGCCAGTCCGGGTAAAGTCGTGGTCATATCTATGACGACAGCATCCTTTTTTAAGGTCTGCATAACACCATCATTACCAAAATAGACTTCCTCAACATCCTTCGGATAGCCGACAATGGTAAATACCACGTCACAATTTTCAGCGATTGCGGCAGGCGTATCATACCAGTCACAACCTTTGGCGATCAGCTTTTCAGCCTTGCTTTTCGTACGGCTGTACACCGAGACCTTATACCCTGCATCCACCAGGTGCATGGCCATTGGGGCCCCCATGATCCCGGTTCCTATCCATCCAATTTTTACATCAGAAGGGTTTGTACTTATGTTTGTCATTTTATGATAATATTTAGGATTAACTTTTTATATACGGGATGGTCAGCGGGCCTTCAGGCAGGACACATATCCTGGCATCCTGACCATGCCTTTCGAGGATCTCCCTGATCAATGCCTCAGGGTCCAGTACCGGACTGAACAGGGCCTTTCTTACCGTATCATCATCCAGTTTGTCGGAATACAGGGATACATTTGCCCATCGCTGTATGAGTACCTCGTAGAATATCTGCCAGGTATCCTGAAAATCTTTCTCGTTTTTCTTGACATAATCATACAGCTCATCAATACTGTCAACAGCAGCCAGCATCCGTGCAAAATCAG
>JAZGGT010000067.1:0-3923 GCA_036480555.1 Bacteroidales bacterium
ACATTCCGGATCACCATGATAGCTGAACGGGTAAGCGTCTACCTGAACGGAGTCCTGGTTGTTGACAATGTTGTCCTGGAGAATTACTGGGACAGGAGCATACCGATCTTTCCCGCGGGACCGATAGAACTGCAGGCACATGGAAACGATTGTGCTTTCCGTGATGTTTATGTACGGGAGATTCATGGTGCAGAAATAAGTCCCGAGGAAAAAGCGGACGGATTTGTGTTGCTGTTCAACGGGAAGAACCTGGATGGCTGGACCGGAAACAAAATCAATCACGTGGTCGAAGACGGTACCATTGCCATCCGACCGAAACTTGGCGGCCATGGGAACCTGTATACGGAAAAAGAGTACGCCAACTTTAATCTCCGACTAGAATTCAAACTGACCCCGGGCGCCAATAATGGACTTGGAATCCGTACCCCGCCTGAAGGGAATGCCGCCTATATCGGGATGGAATTCCAGGTACTCGATAATACTGCAGAGGTTTATGCAAACCTTGAACCCTACCAATACCACGGTTCTGTATATGGTGTTATTGCTGCTATGAGGGGATTTCTGAGGCCTGTGGGAGAGTGGAATGAGCAGGAGGTCATCGTGGATGGCACAAAAATCAAGATTGTCCTGAACGGAACGACCATTGTTGACGGGGATATTGCAGATTCCATCATTAATGGCACACTCGATGGAAAGGATCATCCCGGATTGAAGCGAAAGACCGGGCATATAGGATTTCTGGGCCATGGCTCGGAACTCTGGTACAGGAATATAAGGATCAAGGAACTCCATGCCGGACAATGAGTTTACCATTCAGGGAGTTCTCTGCATATAGTCTTAAATTGATAAACCATTGAAACTGCTTTAATATGAAAAAATTCCTCTCTCCTTTGGTATTAATGATCCTGTTGCAGCCGGCCACATACCTTATGGCACAGAAACAACTCGAGAAAATGGATGATAATGTACGTGCCGCTCAAATCAAAGAATTGAAATTCGGCATGTTCATCTGCTGGTCTTTCAGTACCTTCTCTGGAAGGGAGTGGACTCCTACGCTGGACAAGAGCGCTTCGTATTTTAAAGCCACCGCTTGTGATACCGACCAGTGGTGCAAAGTCGCTAAGGATGCCGGTATGAACTACATTCTGTTCCTTACAAAGCATCATGATGGCTTCTGCCTGTGGGATACACAGACCACAGACAAAAAGGTGACGAATAGTCCCCTGGCAACAGATGTAATGGAGCAGCTCAGGAAATCCTGTAATAAGTACGGACTGAAGTTAGCGCTGTACTTTTCAGAAGGGGACTGGAACTGGTGTGGCGCCGTTGACGGGGAAAGCTGGAGGTCCGGAGAAGGTAAAAATCCTGAAATGAAAAAAGCCCAACTGCAGGAGCTATGCACAAAATACGGACCCATTGAATTCTTCTGGATGGATCATGCCGTTGGGGACGGGGGACTCAGCCACCAGGAAACCGCAGACTGGGTGCACCGGTTCCAGCCTGATTGCTTCATTGGGTTTAACAGCGGAGAAATTGCCGGACGCCTGAATCTGCGTGAACGTGGCAAACCGGGACCCATAGGTGATACCTCACTTATATGGTACAAACAGCATATCAGGGACAATTACGATAATTACCTGGTGGCTGAATTTACCTACCCCATTCTGCCTGAACATAAGGGAGGAGCCCAGTGGTTCTATTCACTGCCAGAACACGATGATCTGTGCAAACCGGCAGAAGATCTTTACAGGGATTATCTGGGTGCGGTAAAACATGGCAACATCTTTTCAATTGATGTGGGACCGGACTATGAAGGGAAGATCAGACAAGTTGATGCAAAAACACTTCTACAGGTTGGAAAATATATCAGGGATGAAAAGCAATTGCCCGCAACAGAATAGAATATTCTTAGCGGGTATCATTTTATTATTTTCGATATGAAGTATAATATGAAACGAATGAAAAAATGGTTATTCTTTATTCTTTTCTCCTTATCCCTGATTTCTGCCATCAGGGGACAACAGGAAACGAATCCATATATTTCAACCGGACATGCCAGGGAGACTTATGCTGACATATTGGGAAATAACCTCTTTTATATTTTTACCGAAACCCGGGAGAATCCCATAAGATGGTACGATTCCTTAAAAGTAAGCTGGCTGGAGAATGATCTTCCAGATGATCTGTTTATTGTAGATGCCCAGCCGGGAGAATATCTGGTATACCAGGTGGGAGTCTGGGCATTGAATAATACCCTCGAAGATCTGGATGTAAGGTTATCAGATCTTACAGGTAATAGTGGGATGACCATTGCTTCGAAGCAGATGACCTGTTTCAATAAAGGGGGCATAAGCAGGCAGGGGATACCATTTTCTAAAAAGGTGAGGGTGCTTCAGGACCGTATACAGGCATTGTGGATGGGGATTGACCTGGCCAATGTAAAGGAAGGGACCTATGAAGGTAGCGTCTCCATCATCGCAGAGGGATTGATCAAGTCCATCCCGGTACAGCTGGAAGTTCATGGCAAAAGGGTCAGTAACCATGGATTCGATGAAGGCAGACGCCTTTCCCGTATGGCCTGGCTGAATTCGACTGTGGGAATAGACAGCAATATTACGCGGGGATTTGAACCTGTAATGCACGTAGGAAATAAGCTGGAAATCCTGGGCCGCTCCCTGGATATTGCCCCAAACGGGCTTCCGGCTATGGTCACAAGCTTTTTCGAACCCTCCAACCAGTTCCTTCAGGCTGAAGGAGAGCAGCTTATCAAGCATCCATTCCGGTTTATCATTGAGCAGGAAAACGGGGAGATCATTCATTTAAAGCCTGGGAAGATAAATTTTACAAACCAGAGCCCTTCAGGTATTTCCTGGATGGTCCATAATTCATCCACCGAATGCGAGTTGATTTGCCGCGGTGAAATGGAATATGACGGATTTGTAGATTTTCAACTCACGTTAAAATCAAAAAAAACATTCAGGGTTAAAGATATCCGCCTTGAAATACCCATGAATAAGGAAAAGGCCGGTTACATGATGGGGCTGAACCATGAAGGTGGACTTAGGCCACCCGTATGGGAATGGAAATGGGATACCACGAAAAACCAGGATATGCTGTGGATCGGAGATGTAAACGGGGGATTGAGGATCAAGTGGAAGGCCGAAAATTACAGGCGGCCCCTGATCAATGTATACTATTCTTTCGGGCCTCTACATCTGCCGCCATCCTGGGGTAACGTAGGCAAAGGTGGGGTAAACATCCATGAGGGGGAAGAAACTGTTCTGGTCAGTGCATTCTCCGGACAGCGGGAATTGAAAGCAGGTGAGGTGCTGCATTATGATTTCGAGCTATTGATCACTCCGTTCAAAACCATAAACAAGGATATTAAATACGGGGACCGCTATTACCATGGGGGAGATGCAAGGGGTGCATCCGGGAAGCTGAACGCGGCAGAGAAAAACGGCGCGAACATTCTCAATATCCATCACGCTGAAGATATATATCCTTTTATTAATTATCCATACCTGGATGAAAATTCGGAAGAACTCAGGCAACTTGTCGAGAATGCCCATGAACGGGGGATAAAGTTGAAATTATATTATACAACCCGTGAATTAACCAAGAACCTGCCTGAATTCTGGGCATTTAACAGCCTTCAGGGGGAATTGATATATCCCGGACCCGGAAATGAAAGCCGTACCATAATAAATACGAATGGTCCGGCGGAATGGCTGAAAAACAACCTGCGCGAACATTATATTCCCGCATGGTATAATATAATCCAAGAGGGTAAGTTCAAGGGAGAGCTTGATCTGTCCGTTATCACGACACCGGACAGCCGCTTGAATAATTTTTATATCGGGGGACTGTCCTGGATGGTTAGAAACTTTGAAATTGACGGGGTGTATATCGATGATTCGGCA
>JAZGGT010000068.1:0-2165 GCA_036480555.1 Bacteroidales bacterium
TCTTCCTGTTCGGTGGTGAAGTGATCCGGGGATTTACATTTGCCATGCTTATCGGTGTGGTGGTCGGTACCTATTCATCCCTGTTCATTGCCACACCAGTTGTTTATGACACCATACTGAAGTCGGAGACAACCAGGGTGCTGAAAGGTAAAAGAAGAACATAGGTACTTTTATTTTGATTGGATATTAGGATGAAGCTACATATTCCGCTTCGCGAAACAAGTCAGGCTTCATCCTAATATCCAATCAAAATAAAAAGATCAATTGTTTTACTTATTAAAGTATATTAAATGAGGTGCCTTTTTAGTCCAAATTATAATGAAGAGCATCACATATTTTACCTCTTAATGGATATTAAATCGTCGCTGAATTTTGTGCACACACAAAATATAGGCTCCTCATTTAATATCCATTAAGAGAAAAAATAGATGATTATCGCAATTACTGTATATTTGTATTAGATTTTTAAAAAAATGTTCCAGGTAGTTTTATTCATAAGCGGTCAGGAGATTTTCATTCTTGCACTGGCTGTACTCATTCTTTTTGGTTCCAAGAAGATACCGGAGATGGCCAGGGGCCTTGGGAAAGGGATGCGTGAATTCAGAAAGGCTGCGGATGATATCAAGCGTGAGCTGAATCAGAGTGTGCCTGACATTAAAAGTGGACTGGATGACATTGGCAAGAATATCAAAGAAAGTTCTGAAGACCTGGTGGATGATTTCAAAAAGTTCAAGGATGACCTCGATTAACCATCCTGCGGTCCCACAGATAATCCTTAGATCCGAGTCCAAAATCCGATGATATACCTTCTCCTGTTGATTGGTTTCGCACTGTTGGTTTTCAGCGGCAGGATCCTCATCAGAAGCAGTGTTTCCGTCGCCCGGCGTTTTAATCTTTCCCCTTTTGTTATTGGCCTTACGATAGTTGCCATTGGCACATCTGCTCCCGAATTGCTGGTGAGCCTCACGGGAGCCGTCAAGGGACATACTGATCTTGCTTTATATAATGTGATAGGGTCAAATATTTCAAACATCCTGCTTGTGCTGGCTGTCACAGCCCTGATCCTGCCCATCCCGGTGAAACCAAAAACCTTCTGGCCGAACTGGTCTGTCATGTTATTTTTCAGCCTGCTCGTTTTCCTCTTCCTGCTAGACCTCAGGTTCTCGTGGAATGAAGGCTTATTGATCTTCATCCTTTTGATCGGCTATGTAATTTATTCTGTTTACCGCTCTGGCAGCAGCGATCACCAGGTTGAGGAGGACGATCAGAAAGATATGAAGATTGTCCCGGCCCTGCTTATGATTGTAGGGTCTTCGGGTGGACTTGCACTGGGGGCTGATCTGCTGGTAGACAATGCAGTTATACTCGCCATGGATTTCGGGATCAGCGAAAGGATTATCTCCGTTTCACTCATCGCTGTAGGTACCAGTATCCCGGAACTTACTACCTCAGCCATAGCGGCATTCAGGAAACAAACTGATATTTCCATCGGCAATATAATCGGTTCCAACATTTTCAACCTTGGTTTTGTCCTTGGCATCACCAGTATGGTCAAATCCCTCGAAGTAAATCCCATGATCCTTTCCTTCGATATTTACTGGTTATTCGGGATTGCCTTGATCCTTATGGGTATGCTGTTTATCCCGCCAAAATTTATTCTCTCCCGATGGAAAGGATTGGCCATGCTTTCCATCTATTTGATATATTTGTACATTGTTCTTCATTAATTCATCAGATCGGGGAATGATCCGGACAGAAAATATCAATAAATCTTTTGGAGACCTTCAGGTGCTGAAGGGAATTGACATGGAGATCGGCAGCGCGGAGATCATCTCCATTGTAGGTGCCAGCGGGGCAGGGAAGACGACACTGTTACAGATCATCGGGACCCTTCTTCAAAAGGACAGGGGCAAGGTCTGGATCGATAATGAGGACATTGATTCATTTCGTGAAAAGCAACTGGCAAAATTCAGGAATCTGAAAATAGGTTTTGTCTTCCAGTTCCATCATCTGCTGCCAGAATTCAGTGCCTTGGAGAATGTCTGCATACCCGGGTTTATTGCCAGGCATCCGCGCAGGGAAGTGGAATCCAGGGCAAGGGAACTGCTGACTTTCCTGAACCTGCAGGACAGGCTGGAACACAAACCTTCAGAACTCTCTGGCGG
>JAZGGT010000069.1:0-3288 GCA_036480555.1 Bacteroidales bacterium
ATTTTCTGGCGAAAGACCATGAATGGATTAAGGTTTACTACATGAAAGATGCTCCCCAGACGGCACCTTACTGGTTCCCCAGGCCATGTTTCCACTGTGATAGCCCCATGTGCGTTAGCGTATGCCCTGTCGGGGCCACTTATAAACGGCAGGATGGAATCGTCCTGGTTGATACCGACAGGTGTATAGGATGCAAATTCTGCATGACCGGTTGTCCCTATTCAGCCAGGATTTTTCATTGGAAAGAACCTGAGGTGGAACAGCCGGATGTTGAATATTCTCCCGAGACAAATGTACCTGCAGTAGAGGGCACCGTAGGCAAATGCGTATGGTGTGCCGATAACCTCAGAAAGAATAAACTCCCCAGGTGCGTGAGTGCCTGCCCGATGGGAGTCATCTATTTCGGAGACATGGTGGAGGATTCTGTGACCAACGGTGAGGAAACCATCCGTTTATCCCAGCTGCTTGAAGACCGGGCCGGATACCGTTTCAAAGAGGAACTGGGGACAAACCCCGGGGTTTATTATCTACCTCCAAGCTACAGGAGTTTCACTGTGGAGAGTGGATTTGAGGGACAGGATGAGGAAATCCAGAAGCGATACGAAAAACATGTTAATAAATACAAATCAAAGAAATGAATGATTTAGCCGTACAGGATAGACTCCTGGTGAAATTCAAACCTCACCTGGAATCGACCACCCTGCGCTGGTATCTTGTGCTGCTTATCCTGGTGGCCATTTTTGCATGGGGGATCAGCGGCCTGGTCACCCAGATTACTGGTGGACATATTGTGACGGGGATGCGGGACAATGTGGTCTGGGGTGTATATATTGTGAATTTTATATTTTTCATGGGATTGAGTTATGCCGGCGCCCTGGTTTCAGGGGTGCTGCACCTGTTTAACTCTGAGTGGAGAAAACCCATCATCAGGATGGCGGAACTGGTGACCGTCATCTCCCTGATGATCGGTCCATTCTTTATTTTCCTCTGTATCGGGCGCCTTGACCGCTTGCATTACCTTTTTATACACCCGCGGATACAGTCCCCCATCTCCTGGGATGTCATCGGGATCACCACCGACCTTATCGGGTGTTTTATTTACCTCTACCTGTCTTTTATCGAAGATTTTGCCATCCTTCGCGACCAGACGAGTATCAATCTGCCGAAATGGAGACAGAAGGTCTATAAATTCCTTGCACTGGGTTATACAGGTACGCCAAGACAGAAAAAAATCATCCACAAATCCAGGACCATCATGTCAGCCATGATCATAGCCATCGCCATCATCGTTTACTCGGTACTGGCCTGGATCTTCGGTGTGACTCTTCAGCCCGGCTGGGACAGTACCATTTTCGGTCCCTATTTTGTGATTGCGGCCATATTTTCGGGATCCGGACTGATGATCATCCTCATGTGGCTATTTCGCCGGATCTATGGCTTAGAGGAATTTATCACGAAAAAGCATTTCATAAATATGGGCGTCCTGCTGATGGTGGTAGCATCATTTTACGGATATTTTACCTTCTGTGATTACCTGACCAAATGGTATGGTTCTGTTAAGATCAATGTGGAATTGATTGACAAACTGTTTGCAGAATTTAACTGGATGTTCATTTTTGCCAACTATATCGGTATTATCATTCCCATTGTCATTATTGGCATACCGCAATTCAGGACCATCCGGAATATTACCATAGGGGCCGTGATCGCTGTCGTTGCACTCTGGGTGAACAGATATATCATCGTGGTGCCCACCCTGGAAACTCCCTTCCTTCCAATCCAGGACAGCCGCGCAGACTGGCTGAACTACTCTCCCACCTGGGTGGAATGGTCCTTGACAGCAGCTGGTATTGCGATCTTTATCATCATGTTTAAACTGGCCTCAAAATTTCTGCCTATCATTTCAATGTCCGAGATGAGCGGGGTGGATGACAGAGAATTAAAGATATTAGAATAAGAAAGGATGATCATGAAAATCAAAACATACTTTTTGTTATTGGCCCTGGTATTTTCGGCTGGGCTGGTCGCTGCACAGGAAGCCACTGCAAAAGAGATCCCCGTTGAAGAGGAGCCAATAGAACCGGTGATGGAAATGAACTACCTGAAAGACACTGAAGGAAAAGTCAATCTCCGTTCAAACATGGTCAATTATGTCAACCGCATGCCTGTTCCTTTACCTGGACTGGAGATAGCATTTTATGCAGGGGAAGACTCACTGGTAGCGCTTGGAGCAGTCAGCACGGATGAAGAAGGCCTCGCTGTCCTGGTGTTGGAAGGAGACCGTGACCTGCCTGCAGGCGAGGACGGATCAGTCCGGTATTTTGCTGAATATAAGGGGACCGGCAATATCCTGCCTGCTGAATACGAAGTCTATATTATTGATGTAAACCTCGATATGGAGCTCAGCCTGGTTGATTCGGTCAAAACCGTGTCGTTGAGGGCATATTCAATGGTCGATGGGGAAAAGATCCCGGTGCCTGACGAAGATGTCTACGTATATGTGAAGAGGATGTTCAAGGACCTTCCCCTTGGGGAGGATTTTCTGAATGAAAACGGGGAATACATTACGGAGATACCGGATGATATCCCCGGTGATGCTGAAGGAAATATTGAGATCATTGCCAGGTTCAATGATCATTACCTTTTCGGAACGGTAGAAGACAGGCAGACCATTCAGTGGGGTGTAGCCACCCAGTATGATTTCGAAGTATCCCAGCGGACCCTGTGGACCCAGATCGCACCCTTGTGGATGATCATCACATTGAGCATCCTGCTTGCAGGGGTTTGGGGACATTATATCTTTGTGATCGTTCAACTTTTCAGGCTCCGCAGAATAGCACGGAAGGAAGAATCAGCAACTTTGGTATGATATTGGCAGATTAAATTAAAATATCAATATTTATAAATTATTTTCTAATATTAAATGGAGGACAAAAAAATGAATAAGATGAGTAAAGTTTCAGGTATGACGAGCTTTTTGTTTGTAGCAGCTATGTTTGTTTCAATGACACTTACGGCACAGGAACCAGCTGAACCCTGGGAAGTATCTGCCAAGTACAAGAACATGGAAAATCCCGAATCAGCTGATGCTGCATCAGTTAAAGTGGGAAGAATGCTGTATAATAAGAATTGTGCATCATGTCATGGAAAAACAGGTCTTGGAGACGGATCAAAGGCCCGTGGACTGGATACAAATCCCGGTGACATGTCAGCCAGTGCTTATCAATCCCAAACCGATGGGGAACAATTCTACAAATCCAAATTCGGCCGGAATGAAATGCCCAAATA
>JAZGGT010000070.1:0-9023 GCA_036480555.1 Bacteroidales bacterium
AACCTGGGTTTGGGATCACTTTGTTTCAGCTCGGCGAGTTTTGACATCCTCCTACCCGTTTTATAATCCCGGGCAGCCTTACCATCCCGTCCATAAATCTTAACCAGGTTTGAAATCCGTATATGAAGTTCCTCATCCTTTGAGATAATGCGGAGTTTTGCCTTCCGGAGGCTGCTTGTCACAAACCAGGTAGCTGCAGGTATCCCCGCCAGTACCAGTATCCCGCCTGCCATCTTCCAGATAAAGGAATCTATGTACAGTAATACGATTGTGAATCCTGCTATTTCCAATCCCAGCATTAAAAGCTTTAGGGGGAGGTTCAGGTCACGGATCCAGTTAAGTGAATGTTCTATCCCGTTATACAGCATGGGGATAAATACCAATGTGAACAGGGTACTGACGATCAGTCCCCCAATAACAGTTACCGCAAAAGGTGGCCCGATGGCTTCCACGTATTCAGCTTTTCCCATGGCCAGGGGGAGCATGGCTACGCAAGTCGTTACCGCTGTGATTAAAATTGGCCTTACCCTTGATAATCCCCCTACCATTATGGCCCGGGTTCTCCTGTATCCGTTCCTGCGAAGGATATTGACAAAATCTATCAGGATGATGCCATTATTTACCACGACACCCAGCAGGATCAGGAACCCGGTCAGCGTATTTGCATTGAAGAGGGAATTTCCGGTAATGGTCAGGAAGAAAAATGAGCCGATGGCTGCCAACGGTATAGAGAACAAAAGTACAAAGGGAGTAATAAATGATTCAAATACGATGGCAAGTATCATATAAACCAACAGTAAGGCAATGAGGAAGAGGTATTTGAATTCATCCAGGCTGGATTCCTCCTGAACGAGTTCCACAGCTACACCAGGTGGTATGCCTGCATTTTCAATAATATCTTCAATCTCCTCACGGGCAAATTCCAGCAATTCCTTGGAATCGTAAACATCATCTATATATTGATATCGGAGTTCAATTTGCTTCTCCTGGTTCACCCTCGATATTCCCCGCATGCCGGAAGCATAGAAAATCTCTGTAAAGCTTTCAAGTTCAAAAAGGTTTTCATCCTGGGCATCAGGGATCTCCATTAACCTCAATTCATCCATTGTTTTATCTTCCCTGGCATCTTCCAGCAGGCTCTCATCATATTTGATCATGATCTCGTATTCCTCATTGCCCTGACTGAAGGTGACACCCGAGCTTATTTCGTTCTGAAAGGAGCTAAGTTCGCTCATCACCTGGTTAAAGGTGATGTTGTAATCAGTCATCAAGAGGGTATTGAAATCAAGATGTACTTCCTGCTGATTATCTCGAATGGAAAGGTTTGCCCTGTTGATATTATCCAGTTCTTCGATATGGGACTGCAATGCTTCTGCAACTTCCACCATCAGCGAAAAATCCTGGCCTTTCAGCAGCAGGTATTCCTCATCTTCCCCTATGCCCATCAGTTTTTGGAATCCTGCTGTACCACCGGCATTTCCCCCGCCACCCCCGCCTCTGAAGCCGCCTCCGCTGGCAGGTGCTGTCAGGCTGATACTTGCTGAAGGTGAATCCTCCACCTTTTCCAGGACATCTGATTGTATGGCACCAAATGTTCTTTTATTAATATCCACGTAATCATCATGCAGGATAAGGATGACCGTGGCTTCCTCCTCCTCGATGGTTGACACGATATCCTTTATTTCTTCTATCCCGGCGAGTTTTTCCTCAATGCCAGCCACCTCTGTATCGGTTGTCTCCAATGTGGCACCGGCAGGCATGGTAACATAAACGGATATCTGGTTTGTTTCCAATTCGTTTAAAGTGTTTACAGAGACTGACAGACTGGCCAGAATGGTAACGAAGAAGAGAACCAGCACTCCGATGATGGTAGGGGCGGGATTTCTGAGGGCTGTTTTCAGCAGGAAAAGATACAGGCGAACCCCACGGTTATCCATTGACACTTTTTGGTAAACCTCCCTGGATCCTTTTCTCCGTTTTGCGATAATAACATGGACCACCATGGGTATGAGCAGCAGGGAAACCACCAGCGAGACGGACAGGGTGGAGATAATGGAGACCCCGATATGTTTGCCAAGGAGTTCCACCAGGTAATTGGTTGAAAAAGCAAAGGGTATGAAGACAGCAATGGTAGTGAGGGTGGCGGCCAGAATGGATCGCCATACTTCGCGGGTTCCCTGAAGCACGGCCTCTGTGGGTTTAAAGCCAAGCGTTCGCAGGCGATAAATATTCTCAAGCACCACGACAGAGGTATCCAGCAACATGCCAACTGCCAGGGCAATCCCTACCAGTGTCAGGCTGTTTATGGTAACCCCAAATCCGAAAAAGAAATTGAAGGCGGTATATATGGATACCGGCATGGCCAGTGCCACAACCACAACCAGGCTGATATTACGCAGGAATACCCAGAGAATAAAAACTGCCAGGAGTCCCCCAGTAAGCGCCAGCCGTATGATCTGGTTGATATTATCTTCCATAAGCCTGGCGGTATCATCCTGCACAACGATCTCAATATCATAAGCCTTATTACTACGGTTGAGTCTTTCAATTTCATTCCTGATATCATGTGAGAGATCAATGATATTGGCTTGCGCATCATTGATCACGGTCAAAGACACTGCCTCCTTGCCGTTTACCCTGCTAATGGTTTCTTCTTTTTTCTCGCCATAATATACCTCGGCAATGTCTTTTAGCTGTACAGGATTCCTGCCACGGCCTACAACAATATCCTCAATCTGCCTGATGTCCTGGTAATCCGCATCCAGGTAAACAAAAAACCGCTGCCCTTCCTCCTTGATAGTGCCCCCGTACTGCCGGAGGTTCATATTTCGTGACAACATGGTCCTCACCCTGGTAGGGGTGATCTTGTATGCATCACAGGCTGCCTTATTGAGGATCACATCTACAGATTTCTCCTGTCCGCCGTATACATTCACAGCAGCCACCCCATCCACATTTTCCAGTTCAGGAATGATTTTCTGGTCGGCAAAATTCCTTACCCGGTTGGAACCTCCTGATCCACGTACCTGCAAGGTCATAAGGATATTGGTCATCAACTCAGTATCCATCTTGATCACGGTAAGGTTGAATTCATCGGGCAGATCCCTGCTCAGGGTGGCAATTCGTTCATCCAGTTTCAGGTAGGCATATTTAAGATCGGTATCACTTTCATAAGAAATATAGACTGTCCCCCTTCTCCTGTCCGCAGAAGATTCTATCAACTCAATGTTTTCTAGTCCCGCGATAGCAGACTCCACCGGAATAATGGCATGCTGCTCCATATATTCAGGGGTTACCTCAATCTGCGAGGTCACCTGCACAAACAGCATGGGGAGCTCCGCATTTGGGAACATTTCCATTTTGAGCTGCTGGTAGGAGACATAGCCCAGCAAAGTGCTGGCTATAAACAGCATGGAAATAAGTGTCTTTCTTTTAATGATGAATTTCATTCCTCTTCCCCCGGTTTCCTGGATTTAAACCACCTTAGTTCCCATTGGCCAAACAGCATATAAACAGAAGGTATCACCACCAGTGTCAGCAGCGTGGAAGTTACCAGTCCCCCAATAACCGCCCAGGCCATTGGTGAACGCAGGGAGGCACTCTCCCCGAATCCGAAGGTCAAGGGCAGCAGGGCCAGTATGGTTGTCACCGTTGTCATGACGATAGGTCTGATACGTCTTTGTCCAGCAGCAACAATGGATTCCTTCAGTTTCATTCCAGATTTTCGGAATTGGTTAATCGCATCTACCAGGATGATGGAATCATTAACCGCTATACCGACAAGCATGATGATCCCAATTACCGCCATGATATTCAATGCTTTGCCCTGCAGGTAAAAAATTCCAATGGCACCCACTACTGAAAGTGGGACTGTCAACAATATGGTGAAAGGGTGGACAAGGCTTTCAAATTGCGAGGCAAGCACCATGTATACAAGGATCAGCGATAATAGAAGTGCAAATGCGAGGCTGCTCATGGATTCTTTTCTCAGAGCCTCCTCACCTGTTATATGGAATCTGTGTTCAGGGGGGAATTCAACATCCTGGAGCCGGATGCTGATGGTTTCAGCCATCTTATCCAGGGGAGTGTTCCCCTCGAGGTCAGCCGTGATTCTTACGATACGGTTCTGATTATTATGCAATATTTCCCTGGGTGAATTTCCAATATTGATTTCGGCAACCTCCCGCAGAAGCACCTCTACATTATCCACCGTAATGATCAGAGTCTCCAGTTCCTGAAGACTGATATCCTCCAGCTTAACGGTGATATCTTTCAGTTCACCTTTTATATCCATTTGTCCCGCATTGGTCCCCTGCAGCTTCTCACTCACCCTGCTGATGAGGGTATTAATATCAATGTTCATCAGTCCCGCTCTATACCTGTCAATCTTTATATCAACCTCCGGCGCCCCTCCCTCTATCGAGGAAGAAATATTCTGGAGGCCTTCAATTTCATTCATCTCCATGATAAGCTGTTCACTAAGGTTTTCCAGTACATCCATCTCAGTCCCGACCAGTTCAACCACAAGCGGGGCTTCATCGATGCCCAGGATAGACCGCAGGGCGGTTTCCTCCTGCCGGCCAATCATTTCAATGTTTGCATTGTCCGAATAAAAATAGGTAAGCGATTGAATAAGAGATGAGGCCGTAATTTTTCCATCCCTTACCAGTTTCACTTTAAGGGTTGCCATATTCTGATCGTCAAAAACATCTTCACCTCCGGTTGAGAGTCCAGAGGTAGGACCTATCTCACTGTACACCAGTTCAACCTCATCCGGGGCCAATTCCCTGACCAGATTTTCAACGGTCTCAACAGCTCCTGCAGTTCTTTCAAGCCTTGTGCCTTCCGGCATCTTAAGGTCAACATAGAATTCCCGGGTATCTGTTCTGGGCATGAACTCGCTTCCCAGTTGCTTCATCATCAGCCAGCCAGTAGCAATCAGCCCGAAAGCACCAAGCAGTATCCATCCTTTATAATCCAGGGTTTTTTCAAGGAAGCGCCCGTACCTGGTAAACTGGATCGATTTCTTTTCTTTCCTTGCGAAAGGTGATTTTTTCCGGTAGATACGGGTATAGAGCATGGGAATGATCAGGATGGCCACGACCAGGGAGCAGAGCAGGGAAAATGCCACCGTAAAGGCCTGTTCCTTGAACAATTCTCCGGCGGCGCCATGCATATATACTATGGGTATGAATACCACTATGGTCGTCAGGGTCGAGGCAATGATGGCTCCCCCTACCTGTGAAGTGCCTGCAATGGCCGCTTCACGCTCAGAATTACCTGCTTCATGGTTCCTGAATATATTTTCCAGCACAACGATGGCATTGTCAACCAGCATACCAGCCCCCAGTGCCAATCCACCGAGGGTCATTATATTCAATGTCAGATCGGCAAAATACATCAGGGCAAAAGTGGCTATGATGGAGATAGGTATGGCAGCACTTACGATGGCTGTCGGACCAATCCGGCGCAAAAAGATGAACAGTACAAAGACCGCCAGGATAATACCCCCGATGGCGCTGTTCCTGACCTCCCTGATAGCTCCTGAAACAAATTCACCCTGGTCCTCTACGATGGTAAAAGTGAACCCTGGCAGGGACTTCTCCATCTCTTCGAGGGCCTCCCTCAATTGTTCCACGGCCCTGACAGTATTGTAACGCATTTCTTTGTATATGCTCAATCCGACACATGATTCACCATTGAGCCTTACTGAATTTTCAAGATCTTTGGGCTGCAGGGAGATGGTAGCAAGATCCCCGAGAAGAACAGGGATACGTTCACCAGCGGTAGACTCGTCGGGTTGTCCCATTCTTACGATTATTTTTTCCAGCTCATGGATCTGCTCCAACTGGCTGAGTCCACGTACAATATAGCGTCTTCCCATCTCCACAATGGAGCCTCCCGAGAGGTTCTGGTTGAAATTCTGGATCCTGTTTGAAATGGTTGCCAGGTCTACATTGTATGATTTTAGCAGGTAATCGTTCGTCTCGATCAGTACCTCAATTTCCTCGGCCCCATCTATCTCCACATCAGCTATGCCCTCCAGTCTTATCAACTCATTTTTGACATAATTCTCGGCTACTTTGCGTAGTTCATTTAAATCATCTGTTTCTGTATGCTGAAAGGCCACAAGCATGACGGGGTCAGCATTAGGATCGTGCTGGGAGATATTGATCTCGTCCAGGTCTTCCTGGTTGAATGAAGACAGGGCTTTGGACAGGTCCAGGAAAGCCTCGTCCATATTCTTATCCCAACTGTATTCCACCTCAATTTGTGCAACCCCGACACGGGAAACTGATGAGACATTGCTTACTCCGCTTTGGCGGATAGCCAGGGCTTCAATCCGGTCTACAAATTTTTCCTCAATTTCCTCGGGTGGTCGTTCTCCTGATTTCAACTCGATAAATAAGCGCGGATTATTAAGGTCTGGAAACAGGTCAATCCCCAGCTTGTCAAAAGAAATATATCCAAGCAGCAGGGTGGCAAGGATTATCATACTGACCGAGACCGGATAATCAACAGAGAATTTGGTAATGGATTTCAACATTATTGCTGGAGATTAAATTCCTGAAAGATTTTATTACCTGAGGACCTTAACCCTGGACTTGTCCCTCAGGGTTTCAAATCCTTTGCTGACGACAGACTCTCCAGGTTCGAGTCCCGATATAACCTCCACCCTGTCAATACTTTCCAGTCCCGTAGTAATCGTCCTCTCATTGGCAACCCCCCTTTCCACAACGAATACAGTACGTGTCCTGTTCCTGCTAACAATGATATCTTTAGGGATGACAACCGTGTTCTCAACACTGTTTATTACCAGGTCTGCTTTAACAAACATTCCGGGCAGTATTTTCTCTGCTGTATTCGCGACATTGACCATGCATTTAAAAGTCCTGGCCTCAGGATCAATGGCCGGTGAAATCTGGGAAATCTCACCTATCAGAGTATCCAGGGGACTGGTATAACTGGTGACATAGACTTTAAATCCCCTCTCAACATTCCCATAATACTTTTCAGGAAGATTGGTTTCCAGGTATAGCATGTTGTAATTGATGGCCTTTACCAGTATGGTATTTGCAGCAACCCTGGTACCATTGGTAAAAAATGGCAGTTCTGATATTACTCCTGTGAAAGGGGCCCTGACAGACATCTTGGACAGGTTGATCTGGCTGATCTCAATGTCATATTCCGAATTGATGAATCCTATTTCGGCATTTTTCAATTCGCGCAATGTAGCTCCACCCTTTTCATAGAGGGATTTTTGCTTGTCAAATTCCTGCTGGGAGATTTCAAGATCCACTTCCTTTGACCTGATCCGCAGGTTATTTAAATATTCTTCATCATCGAGTTTGATAATAACAGCCCCCGCATTTACCTTATCACCAAGGATATATGGCCTGCCTGTTGTCGGATTGTTTTGAAGCCAGTACTTGCCTGCTATTTCAGATTCAAGGCTGACTTCCTTGATGGGGTAAACCGTACCGGTGGTGTTGATAAACTCTTCAAGGGAAGAGGTGTCTACTTCGATCACCCCGACGGGGACTTCTATAGAGGTTTCAACATTCAGATCGGGCTGCTTGCATGAATTTCCGGTTACCAGGGCAGCTATCAGGATAATGAATAATAATCTTGTTTTTTTCATCAGTATATCTTGATTTATTGGTTTTCTTCTTCAAGGAGCTCTTCAGGTATAATGGAAACCTGGTACTCAAAATCGTATAATGTCTGGATCTTAAGATTCAGCAATTCTAATTTTAAGTCAATAATGGCATTGGTCAGGGCCATTTTGTTGTCGGATAACTGGTTCTGTATAATTCCCAGGTCCAGGCTTGTGAGGTCACCGTTCTTGTATCTTTCCAGGTTAATATCATAAGTCAGTACGGCATTGTCAACCGTTTTTTCCTGTATAATAATCTGGTTCTCCAGGTTTTTAATGCTCCTGATGATGGACCTGACATTCACCTGGATATCTATTTTCTCTATCTCAAGGTCTATCTCGGTACTCTTTATATCGGCTTCTGCCGCTTTGATCTCAGATTTTCTTTCCCCCCAGTCAAAAATCGGGATATTAAGTGTGAGTCCCACGCTAGGCGTATTGGTCGGATTATCGAATAACTGTGAGAGGTCCTCATGATTCGCCGTTATTCCGAATGAAGCTGAAATGGATCCCGCGAATTCGTTTGTGGTTTTCGCTTCCAGCAGGTTGAACATGGAATTTTCTATATTGATGGCACGTTGCCTGAGCTCCATCCTGTGCTTCAGTGCATGGTTGAGGGCCATATCCGGGTCTATGTCCACCGAATCAGCCTTGATGACAGCTAAAAGCTCAAATTCATCGGTAAGGGGCATGCCAATGACCACTTTCAATTCATCCATGGCATTCAGCAGGTTTAGCTCGGCAGTATAAACCGAAGATTGGCTGGTCGCCAGGTTCACCTCCGATTGATACAGCTCCTCCAATGCCTGGAGTCCCCCTTCAACCTTGTTCCTCGTGATCTCATGGCTTGCCTGGTTATTCTTCAGTTCTTCATTGGCGATGTCCAGTCTCATTTGCATTGAATAAACAGCGTAGAAAGTCTGTGCCACATTTCTTTCCAGGCTCAGCTGTTGAAGCAGATACGTCAAGAGTGCCGTTTCATAGCTAAGTTCGACCCTGGCCAGTTCAACCTTGGTGCGGTTATAGGTGAATATTGGTTGTGTCAGCTGAAGATACAAACGGTTGTTCCAGGTCCGGGAAATAGGATCCACTGCCCCTGCGGATTGTGAATTATTATAGTCATACCAGAATCTATTATACAGGGAAATGGTACCGTCTGTCGGCAGTATCCGCTGGTTGATTGAAAATGTTCCGGTTGAGCTGGCTGATTCATTCAGGAACCATTCACTGGTCCTTGCATCGAAGCGGTTAGATCTCTGATAGTCGATCGGATCCAGTACCAGTCCGAATTGAGATTTCAGCCTGGCCTGCTGGGCATTCAGTAATTCCTGGTTCCTGACAAGGTTTAACTCTACCTGCTGCATCG
>JAZGGT010000071.1:0-4413 GCA_036480555.1 Bacteroidales bacterium
GCTACCCAGACGGTTGATCATGGTGGCCAGGTTTGAGAAATAATAGCTGATCTTGAGTGAAATGGGAATATTAACCTTACTGCAGACCTCTTCGACTATATCAAAATAAACCTTCTCATTCTCCTCGTTGGATCTCTTCATGTCAGTGGGAAGGATAAACAGGTTAAGTTCGAGTCCATCTGCCCCGGCATCTTCAATCTCTTTGGGAAACCAGGTCCACTGCTGAGCCGTCATACAATTAATGCTGGCCAAAACCGGGATGGATACCTGTTTTTTTGTTTCCCTGATCAATTCAAGGTAGTCCGCGGTGGTTTCCTTAGGAGCATCCTCATACTGGTAGAAATCAACTGTTTCGGGATAAAGGAACCCGCCTGATTGCATTTGACTGAGCATGGCTTCCTTTTCCAGGAGGATTTCTTCTTCAAAAAGTGATTTTAATACAACTGCTGCCGCCCCATTCTGCTCCAGGTTACGGATGGCTTCTGATTTATCCGTCAGCCCTGAACTGCCAACAATAATCGGATTCTTGAGTGTAAGTCCCAGGTAATTAACCTGCAGGTTTGCCATATCGCTGTTTCATTTTTGTTGAAAACAAATGTAGTTGATTTTTAAATATGTTACTTAACTTTGCTTATATAACCAATCCGTAAAGACATGAAAAAGATGCTGTTCCTGCTGTTGATCAGCAGCATTGCTTTTCCCGGCTGTAAATTCATTGGTGGGAAAAGCGTTAAAAGTGAACGTGATTCGCTCAGGGCATATGCCTATACCCTCGAGCAAAAAATTGCTAACCAGGAACAGGATCATCAGGCTTCACTGGATCAGCTCAAAAGCGAATCCCAGGCCATGATCGACTCGATCATAAGCATTTATGAAAGTAAAACTGCCTCCGGAAAGGGTAATTATAGCGCCGCTGCCTCCGGGAATTTTTACGTGATCGTCGGAAGTTTTAAAACATCGTCCTACGCAAGCAACTGGTCCACCAAGATAAGCAATATGGGTTACCAGACAGAAATCGTAAAGGTATCCTACTGGAACCTTGTTTCTGCAGGATCATCCACCAATCTGAGGTCAGCCCTTAATGATTTATCTGCTGTCAGGTCAGATGTAACCAGTAATGCCTGGGTCTACGTTGCGAGATGATTAAGAACTTCCAGTCATGATGAACAAAGGCTGGAACTCAAAACTTTTATAGTGGGGTCTCAGCCTTTGCACGTTGTAATGTTTCTTTACATCAACCAGTTTTTTGGAACTGGTCACTACATCTAAGGGGGCATTGTCATAGCGCCCATTGCGCAATACCACCAGTCTTCCATGTATCCCTTTCAGGATCAGGTCCAGGGCCAGGTTTCCGTAAGCCATGGGAACGATGGAATCGATGGCATCGGGATCACCTCCACGGACCATATAACCGAGCCGCTGGTTGATGATATTGATCCTGGTACCATTGTTATATTTTGGGGATAATTCCTTGATCTTAACGCCAACCATATCACCGATTCCTCCCAGCTTGGCATGGCCGAACATATCCCTTTCCGTATCTGTGAAACTCATCTCATCCATTCCCTTGATCATGGCACCTTCGGAAACCAGTACAATAGAATATTTACTTGGATTCCGGTTCCGGTCATCGACCAGCAGTTCGGTCAGGTGTTCCATGTCAAACTTGTGTTCCGGGATCACACAACGGTTGGCCGAACCGGCCATGGTCGGTAACATGGCGGTAAAACCTGCATAACGGCCGAAGACCTCGAGAACCAGGATCCTCTCATGTGATCCGGCAGATGTCCGGACGATATTACACAGGTGTATGGTGCGGGTTACACAAGTACTGAAACCAATGCAGTAATCTGTTCCGGGCACATCGTTATCCATGGTCTTCGGCATGGCGATCACTTTTACACCTTCCTGGTACATTCTCACACCATAGCTCAATGTGTCATCCCCGCCTATCGGGATCAGAAAATCAACACCGAGGTATTCAAGATTCTTAAGGATCTCAGGGGTGAGGTCATTTATCTCTTCCGTATAAGTGTCCCTGAGATGTTTGGGGACGGTTGCCAGCGGTACATGGCTCGGACGTGTCCTTGAAGTATGCAGGAACGTGCCCCCGGTACGTCCGGCTCGGTTCACAATCTCTTCTGTCAGCACGATAAAACTTTCGCTGGCATCAGCCTTTTTGTCGCGCTGCAGTTCCATGATCCCGGCCCAGCCTCTTCGCAGGCCGATAACCCTGTATCCTTCCCTGAGAGCCCTGATTGTAATAGCCCGGATAGCCGGGTTCAGTCCAGGTACATCTCCACCACCGGTAAGGATGGCTATGGTTCCTTTTGTCTTTTTTACATACACCATTTTGATCTACACTTAAAAAATTAGTCATCGAGAATGAACGGTAAATATAGTGTTTATTTTTATTCAAAAAATGGAGGTTTTTATACTTTTGCAGAGTTAATTATGTAGCCATATGCAGACATCCGGGAAGCACTGGAAAGTCTCATGCGCTGAGCATAGTGAAATGAAAAATTTGATTCAAATAATACGCAATGCATTGATCTGGATAGCCATCATACCCATCAGGATCTATCAGTATCTCATATCCCCCTTACTGCCCACTTCCTGCAGGCATGTGCCTACCTGTTCCCAGTATACCATTGAGGCACTTAAGGTGCATGGTATTTTCCGGGGGACATACCTGGCGGCCCACAGAATTTTGCGTTGCCATCCATGGGGAACCCATGGTTACGATCCCGTACCGCCGAAGCCTTACAGGATCATAAAGACCAAGAAAATGAAAAACTGAACAAGAGGCATCCATGCATGATCAAGACCATAATTTAGGCCTTTTTGGTGGTGAAATCCATTATGTAAATACATTCCAGTTCGGAGTGGAGATATTCAAGCATGCACTGGTCATTACTGTCTTTGTAATCATCATGATGCTGCTGATTGAATACCTTACGGTTCAATCCAGGGGCAGATGGCATGGACGATTTGAAAAATATCCCCTGTTGCAGATCCTGATCGCTGCATTACTGGGACTCACACCCGGTTGCCTGGGTGTATACATGGTTGTTTCACTTTATGTCCACAGGATCTTTCATTTTGCAGCCCTCACAACGGCCATGGTTGCAACAGCTGGAGATGAAGCATTCGTAATGTTTGCCATGATCCCGGGACAGGCTGTTATCGTCATGTTATTTTTGTTTGTACTTGCTCTCATCTCGGGAATATTACTCTATCTCTTCCCCCTGGGGAAACGCAAGATGAAACTGGCTGTAAACCACATGCAGCTACATGAACATGACGAGGACTGCCAGGTTCTCATTCCCACTAAGGTTATTGCGCAGATCCGACACATCAGTTTTGAGCGGGCAGTACTAATCAGTGGAGGATTTATTTTTCTGGTCCTGTTACTGAGCGGTGATATCGGATCCGATACATGGAACTGGAAAAGGATCATTTTCCTCATTGTCACCTCATTCGAATTGTTCATTGCCCTCACTGTCCCCGATCATTTCCTTGGAAAACACCTTTGGGGACATGTAATCCGCAAACATTTCCTGCGGGTTCTTGCCTGGACATTCGGAGCATTTCTTGTGATTCATGTGGGACTCGAATTCCTGAATCTGGAAGATCTGGTCAGGGAGAACCTCTTCAGTATTTTAATACTTGCTGTACTGGTCGGGGTCATTCCTGAATCGGGCCCTCATATCCTGTTTATCACCCTTTATGCCACCGGGATTATCCCGCTGAGTATCCTGCTGGCAAGCTCAATAACACAGGATGGACACGGATCGCTTCCATTGCTTGCGGAAACAAGGAAGGATTTTCTACGCATGAAGGGGGTCAATCTCGTACTTGGATTGATTGTTGGATTAGCGGGACTCCTCTTTGGGTTTTAAAAAATCATTTTACTTTTGTACGAAAACCCTTAATATGTATACAATTCACCAGACAGTCATTCAGGAAGCGTGGGGGAACAGGGTACTGCTCAAGGATGTTGATGTTCAGAAATCAATCCGTTTTATCATAGATGAACTGGATACGGGTAAGCTGCGCGTAGCAGAACCGGGGCCAGATGGCTGGAAAGTCAATGATTGGATTAAAAAGGCAGTCATCCTCTATTTCCCCATCCAACAGATGAGTGTGACAGAAGTCGGGCCTTTTGAATTTCACGATAAGATAAAACTGAAAAAAAACTATAAACACCTCGGGGTAAGGGTGGTTCCACATGCAATTGCCCGGCATGGATCTTACCTGGCCAAAGGAGTGATCCTGATGCCTTCATATGTTAATATCGGGGCCTATGTGGATGAAGGGAAAATGGTCGATACATGGGCTACGGTTGGATCCTGTGCACAGGTCGGCAAAAATGTACACCTCAGCGGAGGGGTGGGCATCGGAGGAGTCCTG
>JAZGGT010000072.1:0-3756 GCA_036480555.1 Bacteroidales bacterium
TCGCAAAGCCATGAAATAGGCCAGGGGGATCTCCAGCATCCAGAAGCAGAAGAAATTGATCAGGGTCGGCGTACCAGTATCCCCTGCGCCATTCAGGGCCTGTACCATGACCATACCCATGGCATAGAAGACATAACCATAGGCAATGATTCTAAGGCAGACAGCACCACTGGCAATTATATCAGGGTCATCGATGAAGATCCGTATGAAAAAGCCAGGGAAAGTAATAAACACAATGGCCACAAATCCCATGAATACCATATTGACCTTTGCGGTCAGCCAGACGGATCGTTCAGCCCGGTCGGGTTGACCGGCCCCCAGGTTTTGTCCCACCAGTGTCGCAGCCGCATTACTCAGTCCCCATGCCGGCAGCAGCGCAAATATAATGACGCGGATGGCAATGGTATAGGCGGCCAGTACCTCGCTCCCAAACTCGGCAATGATCCTGACCAGTCCAATCCAGCTGGTGGTGGCTATCAGGGATTGCCCTATTCCTCCCAGGGAAAGCCGGATGAGTTGCCATAAAACCCCAACCTGTATGAACATATGCCGGACCTTTAGCTTTACCCGTCCACGCCCGTTGGACAGCAGCCAGAATTGATAGGCAACACCTGTGCCCCTGCCGATGGTTGTGGCAATGGCTGCTCCTTTGATGCCCAGCTCCGGGAATGGTCCTATCCCCAGGATAAGAAGGGGGTCCAGGATGATATTGATCATGTTGGCGATCCATAACACCCTCATGGATATGGCCGCATCGCCGGCACTGCGGAACACAGCATTGATGATAAAAAGCAACATGATGATACCATTTCCGCCCAGCATGATGCCTGTATACATGAAACCTTCCCTGACCATTTCATCTTCTGCTCCCATCAGGGTCAGCAGTTTTGAGGCGAAACTGGCCCCGGGTATGGCAATCAGCAGGGATACCAGCATTCCGGTGGCAATGGCCTGAAAAGCGGTTATTGATGCTCCTTCAAAGTTTTTTTCGCCGGTCCTTCTTGAAATGAGCGCGGTGGTCCCCACTGCCAGTCCCATAGCAATGGCATATACAATGGTCATCATGGATTCAGTAATGCCAACAGTGGCAACAGCATGGGCACCAAGTTTAGATACGAAAAAAATATCGACAACGGCAAAAATGGATTCCATGACCATTTCCAGCACCATGGGTATGGACAAAAGGAGTATTGCTCTGCCCAGTCGGCCTTTGGTAAAATCCTGATCAGTACCGGATATGGCTTCGAGTATATCCCTCCAGAGTCTTTTAAGATTGAATTTTGAGTTGTTATTTGAGACAAGTTGATTCATTGGAATTGACAAAATAAAAAGTAAAAATGATAAATAGCTAATCGTGCAAGTGTTTGTAGCACGAATTCTCAGGATCAATAAGAAGGATGGTTCCAACCAGGATGTTGGTCGGTAGTAAACTGTGTGGGTGTTACTTAATTCTCATTATTACTTGTCTTGGCCGGTATAAAGGTAAAAAAAATCAGTAATTTTCGCATTCATAATAATGTCAATAAAATGTTAATCCTGAAAGGTAGTTTGCTCAAAGATCTTATAAGCCCGGCAGCCGTGATCGATGCTGTTGAAAAAGCCTTGGTCCTGTACGAGGGAGATGATTTTCAGATGCCCCCGCGAATGCATGCTGAATATGAGGGCAATGTGTTGCTATTGATGCCTTCTTTTATGAATACTGCTTTTGGCACTAAACTCGTCACAGTCTTTCCTGAGAACCTCAGCTGTGACCAGGCAGTGATCCAGGGGGTCATGCTGCTGAATGATGCGGTAACTGGGGCACCTCTGTCCATGATGGATGCCTCCGTCCTGACCGGGTTAAGGACCGGGGCTGTAGCCGCCACGGGCATCAGGTATTTATCTGGTCCAGATGTGCGATCACTTGGGATCATAGGTGCAGGCGCCCAGGCTTATTACCAGGCCATTATGGCCAGCGAAGTCAGGTCATTCGAACGCATTTATGTCTCGGACCTTGACAGAAGCAGAGCAGAAAAGCTGGCAACAGTGTTGGCCGGAGAGGTGGATGCAGATATCGAGGTATGCGGCACAAATGAGGAACTGGTCACTGCCTCGGAAGTGGTTATTACCGCTACTACTTCTTTTCACCCGGTCATTCCCTCAGACAAGGAGATACTCATTGGAAAGACTTTTGTGGGGATAGGGTCCTTCAAGCCTGCCATGCGCGAGATCCCCGAAGAATTATTTCACCTGGTTGACAGGGTTTATGTGGATTCGCGGCAGGCCAGCCAGGAATCGGGTGATCTCATCTATGCCATCAAGGCAGGCCTGATAGCGGAAGAAAAAATATTTACCCTGGGCAAGCTGATCAATCAGTCCTTAAGACCTTCCCGGCAAGGTACAAGTTTCTTTAAATCAGTAGGCATGGCCCTGTTTGATCTTCTTGTGGCTGAGAAAATTTACGGACTGGCAAGAAGCCAGGGTGCCGGCATTGAGATCGATATAACTTAACAGGATGGTTTTTATGGACAACAAGATGAATTGGGTGCCTGGAGATGGGTCAAAGATTCAATCCATTGAAATGCATACAGGCGGGGAACCCCTGAGGGTGCTGACAAATGGACTTCCGGAGATAAAAGGAAAAACCATCCTTGAGAAACGAAGGTATTTCCGGGAGCATTTTGACCATATCCGGACCGGGACCATGTGGGAGCCCAGGGGGCATGCTGATATGTACGGAGCAATACTGACTGAACCTGTGACCCCCGATGGAGATTTTGGTGTATTTTTTCTGCATAATGAAGGATACAGCACCATGTGCGGACATGCCATAATCGCGCTTACCAAAATGGTCCTCGAGATGGACATTGTCAAGCGAAAAGGGGAGAAGGTCACCCTCCGGATCGACGGTCCACCGGGCCGCATCATATCCACTGCTTACCGGAAGCAGGGTGTGGTGGAAAGGGTCATATTCAGGAATGTGCCATCATTTGTTTCTACCAGGCAGGGCGAGGTCAATATTAACGATAGCTCCATCCGGTTTGACCTTGCTTATGGGGGTGCCTTCTATGCCTTTGTTGAAGCGGATGATCTGCAACTATCACTGGATACCCGGCATGCAAACCATCTCATCAGGATTGGTAGCATGATCAAGCAGGCCGTTGCTGATCATTATGAGATCACACATCCTTTCGAGGAGGACCTGGGGTTTTTATATGGCACGATCTTTACCGGAGAAGCGCAGGATCCCGGTCATCATAGCCGCAATGTCTGCATTTTTGCCGCCGGTGAACTTGACCGTTCGGCTACCGGTTCCGGGGTGAGTGCAAGGGCGGCCATCCATTATGACAGGGGTGAACTGGACCCCGGGCAATGGATCACTATCGAGAGTATACTCGGTACTACCATGCAAGTGAGAGTGGCGGAGCTTACTACCTATGGACCATATCCTGCGGTTGTCCCGGAGGTTTCCGGGACAGCTCATTTCACAGGTCGTTCAGAGTTCTGGTTTGATCCGGATGATCCTTTAAAAAAGGGCTTCATTATCAGATGAATGGTTTATTTCAGGTAGCTGGACAGGATCTTAGATAGCTGCTCAATTTTTACGGGTTTGGAAAGATACGCATTGCATCCGGCCTTGATGGAGTTTTCCTTGTCATCTGCAAAAGCATAGGCCGTGAGTGCAATGACCGGGATCTGCTGATTTGTTTTGCGAATGGTCCTGGTGGCATCAATGCCATTAATATCAGGCATTTTCAGGTCCATCAGGATCATATC
>JAZGGT010000073.1:0-4764 GCA_036480555.1 Bacteroidales bacterium
AGCCAGGTCACCATATGTCGAGGTAAGAAGCAGGGTGTTGTGATAGAAACTCTGGCCTGATTCGTTACCACATGTATCAACGCAGGATATCTTATACCTCTGTGACCTGAGCCGCGGATCTGCATTCCAGTCCTCGAACACACTCAAGCGATTCATCGGAATATTCGCGACAAACTCCCAGGCACCCGCATCATTTTCCCGGTGAATATTAAAGGATTGGGTCCCCACCTCTGCTGTTTTCTCCCAGATAACGAGGATACTGCCTGTGGTGTCAACACTGACCGCACAGACCTTCTCCTCTTCATATACTTTTTGCACCCTAACCGTAACGGTGTCATAAAAATAACACTGGTTTTCCCGCTCCACGGCCACCCTTACGACCTCTCCATCATACAGTGTATATGAATTATCATTGACCCCGTCCGGCCAGATATAATTCGTGCTTCCATCCTCGGCTACCAACGTCAAGCTGTCGCCGTCACAGAATTCCATACCGGGTTTATCTGAAGTGACAAGTGCTTCCTGTGGATCCGCAGTACGGTATAGAAAACCGGTCCCGCTAAAAATACTCGCCCCTATCATATAGGTATAGCCAAACCAGAGTTGTCCCATGCTGTTGAAACTGATGGGACCGGAAATCTCGGCCGGAACAGCACTGTTATGATTCCCGTATCTTATAAATGTATCCCCCGACCTTGAAAGTAAACCGTTATGCGTTGAAGCCCAGATATCCCCCATAGGTCCCACAGCCACATCCAGCAACTCTGTGCCTGGTTCAGGCCTGACAACATTTATTAACGCCAAATCATTAAAGATCAGCAGGCTGTCCTTGTTCATGGCAAGCATCCTGCCCGATTTGTCCATCGTTAAGGCCCTTATAGTAGTGGCTTCCTGCACATGGATCCAGACGGTATCCCTGAATACTACTATGCCCGGGTTCCCATCCAGTGCGATCCATAGGGAATTGTCCTGATCCACTGCAAGATCATATACCATCAGATTGGACCATTCCTTGATGACCTGCCAGAAAACGCCATTGTAAACTGCTATATGACCGAATTCAAATCCCGCCCATACAAGACCCTGTTTGTCCACAGTCACCGCTGTGACATTGGCGAAAGGTAAGCTGGAATTCGAAGTATTCATAACCCTTCCCTGAAAGCTCAGGCGATGAAAAACCGAAATCCCGTTTTCCGTTGCCACCCAGACACTGTCAAACGCATCGAAGGCAATGTCATTGATCCTGGGATCAGGGACAATACTGGGATTGTTGATCTCCATCCACTCATTATTCTCGAACTTACCAAGTCCGAGTCCGTCCCCGTTGGTTTTTCTTAAGCCGAACCAGACGTTATCCATGCTGTCAATCTCCAGCACATTGATGTAGCTTTCTACATCGTTCAAGCCAAATTCCGTACCATCGTACTGGGTAACACAGATCTGTGCATTCAGAAAAACAGGAGCCAGAAGCACTATTGCGAAGAAATACAGTTTTTTCATAGCCGGCGAATTAATTATTATCCCTTTCTACGAAGATCATAGATCCTTGTTTCAAAATGGCATGCGCCTGGACTGAATAGCGAAGTATCAGTGGACTTTCACCGATAAAATCCAGCTTTTTACCGATTCTGTTTGGATTTGTCGGAAGAAGCAGTATATTTTTGAATCAGATTCAAACAGTTCTAATTAAAAAATCATGAAAATGGGCGCTGGAGTATTTTGGGGAGCTTTGTTAATCCTGATCGGACTTGCTCTCATCATAAGGTTTGTGTTTAATGTTGATTTTCCGGTTTTCAAGGTGCTATTCGCCATGTTCTTTATCTACATCGGGCTACGGATCCTGTTCGGCAGTTTTGGGTTCTTCCGCTTTGAATCGGGACCGGATGATGTGTTCTTCTCGGAACGTGAGTTCTATGAGCCTGAAAACAACAAGGAATACAATGTGGTATTTGGCCAGGGAAACTTCGATTTTACAAACGTTGATTTAAGTCGTGGGAATGTAAATATTAAAATCGGGATAGTGTTCGCGGGAGCTAAAGTAAAAATAGACCGGGACATGCCGGTTCAGATTATTGCAGATGCTGTATTTTCAGGGGCTGGACTACCTGATGGGAGCACTGCTGTATTCGGCACCTCATCTTATCAAAGCGAAACATTCCATCCGGATTCCAATTATTTGAAAATAAAACTGGATGTTGTTTTTGGAGGCGTTGAAGTAATGCGCGAATGATTATCTTTCTTATTTTTATCCATTATTAGCAGGCCGATGGCAAGAACCCTGGTAAACCACAAGGCCAATTTTGGCACCATGCCGGTCTTCATGGTCACCATCTCAACCATTCTGGGTGCCATACTTTTTCTCCGTTTCGGTTATGCCGTGGGACATACGGGATTTATCGGGGCCATCGGGATCATCATTCTCGGCCACCTGGTAACCATCCCAACCGCCATGGCCGTAGCCGAGATTGCGACCAACCAGAAAGTACTCGGCGGCGGGGCCTATTATATCATTTCACGATCATTCGGTTTGAATATCGGTGCTTCCATTGGAATTGCCCTTTACCTTTCCCAGGCCATCTCCGTCGCCTTTTACATCATTGCCTTCGGAATAGCTTTTGAACCCGTGTTTAATTTCCTTTCAGCGAATTATAATATCAATATACCGGACGCCCGTTTTATCACAATACCAACAATGGCCATCCTGGCCCTGATCATTCTCACAAAGGGTGCCAACCTGGGAATGAAGGCACTTTACCTGGTAGTGGCCCTGCTGTTTACGGCAATAATATTATTCCTGGCAGGAAAATCCACCCATTCAGGGATAGAATTTGTCATGAATAACCGGGTCTCGGGAGGCGATCCATTCTTCTATGTCTTTACCATTATCTTCCCGGCTTTTACAGGGATGCTGGCTGGATTGGGTCTCTCGGGGGATCTGAAAAATCCGACAAGATCAATCCCCAACGGGACCTTGTGGGCGACAATGGCAGGCATGGTCATATATATACTTGTTGCCTACAAACTGACCATTTCAGCGACCCCGGAGGAACTTGTCTCCGACCAGCTGATCATGCAGCGTATCGCAGTATGGGGTCCCATAATTCCTATTGGGCTGGCAGCTGCGTCCCTGTCTTCAGCGCTGGGGGCCATCATGGTCGCACCACGCACATTACAGGCCATCGGTATGGATGATATATTTCCAACCAAATTCGTCAATAAATGGTTTGCCCGTGGGAAACCTGTTTCCAATGAACCCTTTAACGGGACCCTCCTGACAGTTGTCATAGCTTTCGTATTTGTGGCCGTAGGAGAACTGAATTTCGTGGCCAAGACCATTGCCATGTTCTTCATGCTCACCTATGGAGCGATCTGTACTATTTCATTACTTGAACATTTTGCTGCAGACCCGTCATACCGGCCCACCTTCCGTTCGAAATGGTATATTTCCATGATCGGTGCCGTTTTTTCCATCTGGCTCATGTTCAAAATGAATGGCGGCTATGCCACTATCTCCCTGGTTATTATGGCAATGATCTATTATATGGTTACCTCCTATGACAGGGAAAAGAAAGGTCTCGGGAAATTATTCAGGGGGGTTATATTCCAGCTGAGCAGGCAGCTGCAGATCTTCGCACAGAGAGCTGATAAGGAAGATATTGATAAATACTGGCGGCCATTTGCAATATGCATTTCGCAGGACACCTTTGTCAGGCGCTCTGCCTTCGATGTACTTCGCTGGTTGTCATTCAAATATGGATTTGGAACCTATATCCACTTCATCGAAGGCTATCTTACAAATGAGACCAACCAGCAATCAAAAGAGATCCTGAATAAACTGATCAACCTGGCGGCGGGCAGCAGGAACAGGGTATACCTTGATACCATCATCAGTCCCTCCTACACATCTGCTATTGCCCAGGTCATACAGCTCAGCGGGATATCCGGCAAAGGCAACAATATGATCCTGTTCGAGTTTTCCAGGACCAATCCCGATACATTGATAGAAGTCCTGAAAAACCACCGTTTACTGGAATCAACGAATTTTGATCTCTGTGTCCTGAATACCAGCTATAAGGGATTTGGCTATAAAAGGTATATACATATTTGGATCTCCATCATGGACTTCGAAAACGCCAACCTGATGATCCTGCTGGGGTATATCATCCTTGGCCACCCGGAATGGAAGAAGGGACAGATTAAAATATATGCGACACATCCACCTGATGACCTGGACCGGAAGCGGGTGGACCTGCTGGATCTCATAAAATCCGGCCGCCTGCCCATCTCTCCCGGTAATGTTGAACTAATCCCAGTGGAATCTGTGACCAATCTAAAAGCCATTATTTCAAAAAAATCTGTAGATGCAGATCTCACCATTATTGGCTTCAGGAGTGAGCTGATCAAGGATGAAGGGATCAAGATCTTTTCAGATTATGAAGACATCGGGAATATCCTGTTCGTTAGCTCAACCAAAGAGAAGGAAATTAAGTAGCTTTGTATTCAAGCAATTCCTGTTATGAGTAAAAAGATCGCTATTTTCCCCGGATCCTTTGATCCCTTTACCATTGGCCATGAATCAGTCATCACAAGGGCATTGCCATTGTTTGATGAGATCATTGTGGCCATAGGCTCCAATACCAATAAGAAAGCCTATTTTTCCATGGAGCAACGCATGCAGATGATACGGCAGGTCTTCAGTGGGAATGACCGGGTAAGGATAGAGAGTTACCAGGGATTAACGGTTGAATACTGCCGGCAAAAGGG
>JAZGGT010000074.1:0-3469 GCA_036480555.1 Bacteroidales bacterium
CCCCTGCTCCCGCGAAATGTTTCTATTAGCAAAACCCCGTCAGCTCCTTTAGAACCCCAAACTGCTCCTGAGGCAGCGTCTTTAAGTACTTCGATTGATTTTATATCCTGTGGTGCAATATTAACCATATCTCCTATGTCTTCCTGGTCAGCTGAACCGAGGTCAAAGTCCTGGCTGATAACCACTGATTGGGGTATCCCGTCTACAACGATGAGCGGTCGGGCATTACCCAGAGATCCAAGGCCCCTGATAACAATTGAAGATCCACTGCCAGGATCACCGGAGAAAGACATGACATCCAATCCGGTTACCTTTCCGGCAAGTGCTTCTTCAGCTGAGACAGCAACTATATGTTTAGAATCGGCCATATCAATCTTTACCCTGGAACTGGCAACATCGCGTTGTGCAACATTGGAGAGTGGATCAGTATTTGCTTCAGCAGTAACAGTTATCTCTTCAAGTTCATATGATTCTGCAGAAAGTAAAACATTCAGGCTTGTTTGTCCTTCCAGGGCTATTTCCTGCGCTTTATACCCGATAACACTGAACATAATGATTGCATCAGGATTGGTGACATTGAGAACGTAATTGCCGTTAAGGTCAGTAATTGTTCCAGTTATGATCCTTTTGTCCTGATCATACTCAATAACATTAACTCCAATAATCAATTCGCCTGTTTCGGCATCTTGAACTGATCCGCGTAAAACGACCCCATCCTGGGCACACAGATCAATACTGATTAAAACCAGGAAGGTTAGTGCGATAATCTTAAGTCCGGATTTCATTATGATAATCATTATATGTTATTGTTTGATCAGTACCTCGTCAATTTCATGTATTACCCCTGTGATAATGTAATCAGTATCTAAACTCCCATTGGGATCTGTATCAGTAGCAATCATAATATTAGTTTTTCCTGTTGCCTCATTAATTGTAATATAAGGATTGCCGTCTTTATCCAGTATTTCAATCATATCAGGTGATGGTCTTATATTGATTGTGCTGTAGTATGTAGAAAACTCAGTAGAGGATTCATCCACTCTTAAGCTTTCATAATTCGACCAGGTCTGTGAACCATCGGTAAATATGCAAGTGCCTCTGACAAAATGGTATCTAAGTAATTTTTCCAGTTCATCAACTGCCAGGGTATCGGCACCGTACTCTGTTAATGCCTCCTCAGAGGGGATAAAGACAGTATAATATTCTCCCTCAGAAAGGAACGGGAACGCATACAGACGTGGATTGTATAATCCTGCTTTCTCAAGAAGATCTTTGAAATGAGGATATCCTGAGAGTGCACTGAACATATCTGTCGAAGAATGTCTGAACCAGGTGCTCACCTCGAAGGTGACGCCATTATCCGCTGGTTCAGGAAGCTCAGAAACTGTTATATCAATCAAAGAATCACCTTTAAACCCGAATACATTTGGTTTTGCTCCTGAAATACTTCCATTTTCATGATCCCAGATAATATAATTGCCACCAAGTGTTTCTATAAATTCCTTATCGGCTAGATATTTCGGACTGGAAATGCCCACCTGGTTTAGTATCCTTTTAGCCAATTCATTGGTTTGTTGATTATACATAGTTTCACCAGTGCGATTATATGACCTGAACCTGTATCGGTTAGCCTCAACATCAATCCAGTTGACCAACAATGAAGAATCTTCGGCTAAAACATTATCAGCAATAATATAGAAGCTGTAATCTGCTTCCTGGCGGGTTATAGCAGGCAATACCTTGGTTAGCTGCATAGCCAGCATAAAAGTAGAAAAGCCCGGCCTGAGGTAAACCGGACCCGCAACACTTCCGAAAGCCCTGGGCATGACTGTTTCATTCAGACCCAGAAAGGTGCAGTTGCTTCCATATTCTTTCCTGACAATTGTTGACGGATCGATATATATCGTGCTCCCTCCTGCGTTCTTAAACCCATTACTGATATCTGTTTCGTACACTGGTTCCCGGGTAAAATGTGTGTTGACAATTATTTGTTTGATATCGTTAGGAACAGCCTCAAAATTTGCCCAGTGTGGGTATCCGCTGTTAACAGTAACCACATCGTTAATAAATCTCAGGAATGCTTCATCAGTGGGAACATAAACACCATTGTGATATACGTAAGTATACTTGGAAATACTGGTGTTTGGTCCGGTTAGCTCATCACTGATGTTGAAGGGCAGTTCAGGAAAGGAAAGATTATAAAGTGAATCATATTGTTTGCCCTCCCTTGCTGCAGTTTGGTTATTGGTCTCTTCACGATTAAATTCAAAACGCGGAAACTGGTAGATCATTTCAAGAAAGATCTTATAGCTTTCACTCCCTGAGTATTCTTTTTTCAATAATTGTTCCGCATTCAGGAAAGGCTCCACAACCTCGTCAATAATATATATAAATCCATTTTCTGCAAATATTTCTTCCTCTCCTAACTTACCTCCGGCATAAAACAGTTCACCATTTTCAAATGGCCTGTTGAAGTAAAATTCATAATCAGAGGTGTTAAGGTTATATATATCGAAGAATTCTCTGAAAAATATTGGCACATATTTTCTCGAGCGGGTAAAGGCAATTCTGTAAGCCCTGGCCTGTGTGGAGTCGACGATGGAGTATTGGTTATGCCCATATTTAACCCAATATTTAACATTGGGATCTTTGAGCAGGGTCTGTCTCTTAAATGCCCTGGGCTTGCTCTTATCATCTGCAGGATCTATCCATCCTTCTGAATTCAGCATCTGCAACTGAGCCTTACTCCAGGCATCCTGTATGATGTGAAACTTTACCAGTTCCTTTAGCTTATTAAGTGGAATATTGGCTACATCATTTCCATATTCAGGATTTAACGTGAAGTATCTGCTGAAAGCTTCATCAGAAGGTGCAAATACTGTAAAACTGCCCGATAAATCCAGGAGGGTATCATAACCTGTTAACTCAAGGCATTTAGTGAAGGTTCCCAGTCCATCTTGCAGGGATATCTGTGTATATAGTTTACCTGCAAGCCAAGTTGGAGCTTGGTATTTATCAAGCTCGTATATATCCTTACAGGAATTAAATAATATGCCTGTGAAGATTATCAGCAGAGTAAAAATTTTCAAAAACTTCACGTTACTGTATTTTTAAATGGTAAAAAATCTAATTATGATTCCAGGTCATTATAATATAAATGTTCTGAAAATATTTGTTGCTTAAGTAGTTAAAATAGCGAAGATTAGTATCTGTTTTACAGGATTTGTTCAATTTGGTCGGCTTATTTATATTATGTATAAATGACCATAATACATTCCTGTCTGAACAAAGATTTAATCTGTGACACTGTCACTCTCTAAAGCTATTGCCCTTATTACCTGGAGGTGTATCCAGAAAATCCCGGCGTTCTGACATCATCATACTTTCAAGCTTGAGTTCCATTAAATCTTGTAAAACTCTGTCTCGTTTAATGTGCTTGACAAAGAAATCTGAAAGCTGTTCCTTTGTG
>JAZGGT010000075.1:0-3076 GCA_036480555.1 Bacteroidales bacterium
GGATAATATTTCTTGTTAAAATGTCCATTAGTTATCAGCCTCTGATATCAACGAGCAAAATCCGTGCAAATTATATATTCAATACTAAAATAGTCAATGATGATAATGATCACTCATTGATTTATCAACACTTAGAATAAGCGGATCAGGTTTATTTACGGAATGCAAAAGAAAAAGTTTGAGACATTTCATAAAATGGATGGACCCGTGGGATTTGTGGCATTAATTCTCCTGTCTGACAGTTGTTATGCTTCCCTCCCTCGGAATCACCGCAATTTCCTTGAACGAACAGGCCTTTTGAACCTCTTCGGCCGTATTAGCAATGCTGGTAACACCGAGGCGGACTTTATAGTTGCCGGGCTTATGCCAGGCATGTGTAACCGTTGAATCAGAAACCCAGGTCAGATCCCCCATGTCCCAGTAGAACCGGTCGATCTGAAAATTATCCAGGCTGGTCCTATTCCCGTCAAGTGCTATGGTCTCATTTACATATATAGTGTCGGGTGAGGAAATATACACCTGTTCGATATTGACGATATTCAACTCATAAGTAGCTTCGTTGAACATCACCTCCCCTGAAATCATATCAATAACATTCAACTGTATAATGTAATCACCAATGCCACGGAAACAATAGTCAACTGATTCCTGCCGGAACCTGTTGTCTTCAATCAGCCACTCATACTTGAAATTCGTTGTATCCATGTCCATTGTCCCCGCCTCATAAAAGGTAAAACAATAATTATTTTCCTCCTGCAAATTACAGGAATCGAAAGCCGGGACATCCAGATTGAATTCATAGATACTGTTGGTCCGCGCCCTTTCCCTGTTGGACGTAAGATAACCCTGTGTATGGGCGCTATCGAGGGCTACAAAATAACCTTCATTCCGGCGGGTGTTAAGTGGAGCAGGCATGTTTACAGGCGTGATCCACTCACCGTCTACATTTTCTGTGTAATAGATATCATATCCTCCCTGTCCGGGATGATCATTGGAGGAAAAGTACAGCCGCCCGTTTTCATGGTATACCGGGTATATCTGATGCCTGCGGGTATTGACTGCGGGTCCCAGGTTAACAGGATCTCCCCATGCATTCCTCTCCATCGTACAGACATAAATATCAAATCCACCCTCCCCGCCAGGCATATCCGAGGAAAAAAACAGCATGTTCCCATCTTCACTCAGGCTGGGATGGATAAGGTTTACAGCAGGGTCATTATGCTGGAAAGGCTGGACACCTGTCCATTGTCCACCAGCATACCCGGAATAATATATTCCCGCATTGGCCATGGCATTCTTGCTCCCTGCATCATAATTCCGGGTAAAAAACATGCGGTTCCCCCTGGCATTAAAGGTGGCCCAGCCATGGTTGATATTCACATCTGTCAGTTCATTGGCAAAGATCATGGGTTCTGACCATTCATCCTCCCCCAATGGCCTGACAATAAACAGATTTGCGGCGAACTGATTCCTTTCCCCTGTGGAGATTTTACCGAATTTAATGCGCTTCTCTGCTGTAAACACGATATTCCCCTGATAAGGAATGGGCGCATATTCATAATACTCCCGGGTGGAAAACGCGGACCTTTCCACGGTATATAACTCCTGTGCATGACAGGGGTCAGGGCTGACAATGAGCAGGAAAAGAATCCAAGTATATTTAATACTACTTTTCATGATTACCAGAAATATCCTGGACTGACGACTTTTAATTTTTTATTATAGACCAACCTGAGTAATATCTCGTGTGATCCGCTGGTGAACCCGACCAGGTCACCGGTCGGGAATTCATATGCATAACCAAGCCTGAGCCATTTCTGGAACTGAAACTCCACCAAACCCACAATGCCGTTCGGCTTGTAGGAAGCCCCCAGCCATAACATATCATTGAACAGGATAAAATTCAGGGTTGCCTGGTAAACCAATGGGGAATTCTGTGTATAGGTAACCAGGGCCGAGGGTTTGATCCTCAGGTTATCCGAAGCGGTAAATATATAGCCCCCGACAAAAGTATAATTATAATTGGCCACATCATGGTCAAAGGTATTAGAGCCGGAGGGCGGGAAAAAGAAATCCGGGATGGATAATCCGACATAATAATCAGCAGTGAACCAGAAGACACCCAGTCCGAAATTCGGGAACCACCGGCTTTCGTCAAGCTGTACCGGGTCGTTGGGATCCCTGAACTCAGCCCTGCTCAGCATCCGGCTGTAATTGTTCACCCCGCCCCTGAGTCCGAGTCCCAGTTTCCCCTGACCGATGGGGATCCTGTAATTATAGTAGCCATATACATTCGTATTGGTATTCACCCCGTAGGTCGACGATGTTGCCAGTCCACCGAGGGCCACTCTCCCCTTGAGCCAGTTAATGGGTGAATCGAATGATATGGCCATCAGGTTCCCTGCGCCTGGCATGCCGGCCCAGTTGTTGCCATACATCAGGGAACCGGACATGGCTTCCTTGGTGCCCGCATAACCCGGGTTAATCAGCAGGGTATTCATCATGTACATGTTCACCGGGGTGTAATGCTTGGTGTTCTGTCCCCGTACAAGCGGGATGATCATTAATAAGCTGGCCGATATGATTATAAATTTTCTCATGCCTATTGTGTCGGTCTTACCAGTTCAAAATAACCCTTATACTCGTATGTTTGTCCCGCGTATTTCACTGTCAGTACATAAAAATAGGTGCCATCTGCTGCCTCATCCCCACTATCCAGTTTGCCGTCCCACCAGAGATCATTCGTCAATACCCCCCCGGGCTTCTTTTCGATACTGTGTATCGTAACCCCCTGGCGGGTAAATATATGCATTGTAAATTCATCAGCATATTCCAGTCCGTCAAGTACGTAATAATCATTGATGTCATCGTAATTCGGTGAGAATGCCGTATACTGTGCGATATCCCTTCTCCTGATTATTGTGGTGGCAGTTGTAGCGGGACAAATAACATTACTTACTGTCCACTGGAATTCACTGACATTTTCCTCGTTCAGGTTGTTGTCACCAAAAGAGACATATACATTTGGATTATGCCTGTCGTTTTCATCCATCTGGGCCGTTCCATTCAGACGAGT
>JAZGGT010000076.1:0-8562 GCA_036480555.1 Bacteroidales bacterium
TACTCAAAATTCTGCAGGAATACCTTTCCCATGACTAACAGAGAGGCAGGGATGGCAATCAGGCATGAAATAATGACGAGTATGGAAAACTCTTTCGACAGTAACATCATGACTGTCCTGACCCTGGCCCCCATGACCTTTCTGATCCCTATCTCCTGTGTTCGTTGTTCTGCGGTAAAGGATGCCAGTCCGAATAAACCAAGGCAGGCAATAATAATAGCCAGAATAGTGAAATATTTCAGCAGGTTTCCCAGGCGTTCCTCGGTCCGGTACATCTGGTCAATGGATTCATCCACGAAATTATAGTCAAAGGGGTAACCCGGCATGATCTCATTCCAGGTCTCTTCCAGGTCTCCCATGGTTTTTGTAAGGTCTCCAGGGGCGACCCTTACCACTATCCAGGAAAACCACTCGGTAGGTGGGAGAATAAACATCATCGGTTCGATCTTCGATCTTACAGAATGGTAATGGAAATTTTTCATCACACCAATAATCCGGCCCTCCATGCCCCCGATGCTGAATCGTTCTCCCACGGCATTTTCCTTATCCATAATTTTTTCCAGCACTTCATTGATCATGAAGTTCGCTGTAGAATCTGTGGCAAGGTCCGCAGGGAAATCTTTCGAAAAACTTCTGCCATCTTTCAATTTAATTTTCATGGTCTTAATAAAATCGTAGTCTACCGGGTTGTAGCCAATCAGTACTTGCAGATCAGGATCCTTTCCATCCCAGTCCCCCCCTCCTGAATTGCTACCTATTTGATGTGGCTGGTGTCCGCTTGCTGTAACACTCAACACTCTGGGATCCCTCAGGAATTCCTCCTTGATGGTCTGGTAATCGTCCTTTATTTCCCCCCGCATCTGAAAATAGAACATGTTCTCCTTATCGTATCCGAGATCCTTGCTTTTCATGTAATTAAGCTGCCGGTATATGATCACCGTCCCGATAATGAGAAAGACCGATAGCGTAAACTGGACAACTACCAGGAACTTCCTGAACCAACCGCTCTTCATCCCCGTACTCAGGTCTCCCTTAAGAACTTTGATTGGCCGGAAAGCAGACAGGTAAAGTGCCGGATAGATCCCTGAAATCAGTCCCGCGAGCAGGGTGACCAGGATCATGGCCATGATGAATTGCAGAGTGAGCAGGCTATTGAAGTCCAGTTCCTTGCCGGATACCTTATTGAAGACCTCCAGGATGGAACTCACAATAATCAGCGCAAAAATAAGCGATATAAATGCCAGCAGAACGGACTCACCGAAGAACTGTATGATCACAGACCTTCTGCCGGCACCGGAAACCTTCCGCAGGCCTATCTCCCTGGCCCGGGTTGAGGAACGGGCCGTGGAGAGATTCATGAAATTAATGCAGGCTATGAGCAGTACAAAAATGGCAATGGCAGAAAAGATGTAAACGAAAACGATGGCACCGGGATCATGCCCGTATCCCCAATATTGATGCAGGTGTATCCTTGTGAATGGAGCTGCCATGAAATCGGTCGTGGTTTCTTCGTTATGTTTCTTTACAGTGGCTGTAAGCTTGCTGTCCACCGAATCCAGGACAGCGTTTTCATAAAGCTTGATATATGTCAGGATAGAATTGTTGCCCCAGGAATCACCGTATTGCCCTATTTCCTTCAGGTAGTCGAATGGGACCAGGATATCAAACTGGTTGATGGAATTTTTCGGAATGGTTTTTAATACGGCCGTCACCGTGAATTCGAACTGGTTATTAACCGAGAGTGATTTCCCGATTGGATTTTCGTCCCCGAAATATTTCTCTGCTGTTTCCTCTGTCAATACGGCGGAATAGGGTTCGGTCAGGGCGTTGGCCTTGTTCCCGTGGAGGAAGTCATAGCTGAACAGGTCAAAGAAAGTGGAGTCAACCGCCACACAACCTCCTTCGTAAAAAGCTGTTTCCCCATAGGTGAATAGCATCCCGGAGGGCCACTGGTATCGGCAGGCATCTTCGATCTCAGGGATCTCCTCCTTCCAGACCGGTGCGCTGGGATAGGGTGTGACATTTACGTGATATACCTCCCCGGAATAGTACTGGTCCTCTTCTACCCTGTAGAGCCTTTCGGCATGCTCGTGAAATTTGTCGAAACTCAGTTCATCCTGCACCCATAGCAGGATCAGGAGGGCACAGGCAAGCCCGATGGCTAATCCCAGGATATTGATCAGTGAAAAACCTTTTTGCCGGATTAGGGACCGGATAGCGGTGATTAGGTAATTGCGGAACATGTTTCAGGGATGGTTGGTGTAAATTCAATCAAAAGACGATTCAATTTACGAAACATTGCAAATAAATAAACATCATTCACTTAATATAACGGTGTGATTTTTGTAAGACAATAATAATCTGTCTAATTTGTTTATATTTTGATGCCCTGTTACTAACTGTTCAACCCTATGAAAAAAACCCTGCCGGCAGATTCTGAAATCCTTCAATACCTTTACCGGGATGGGGGAGTCAGGGGGGAAAGGATCGCCATGCGGTTCAGGTGGCTGCTGGTTGGACTGGTACTTGCCCTGATCGGGGTGATGTATTCCAAGGGACTCATCCGGGAAGCTTCCTGGTCCCTTGTGCCTGTCTCTATATTTGTCGTATACAACCTTTTCCTGCTGGTTCTGTTCAGGAAGGACAGGATCGGTTACTGGGTAAGGTATGTATCGATTGTTGTGGATATCGGGGTGCTGTCCCTGCATACTTATATGTATTCACGCCTGTTTATTCCCATCGCTGTATCGACTGCAGCTTCCATTTACATATATTTCATCCTGCTTTTCATGTCCGTATTACGTTACGACAGGAAACTGGTCATCTTCGCAACTCTTTTTACCATACTGTGTTTCAACCTGAATTATTATTTGAGGATCAACAGCATCGATCCGGAACTGATAGCACAGGTTGTTTCATCGGACCATGCGGGGCATTTTTACAAATCCATGTACATCGCCCTGTTCGGTTATATGCTGTTGCATATTCCCCGGCTGATAACGGAATTGATCAGCCGCCAGGAAAACATACTGCTTGATAAAAAGGAGTCGGATATAAAACTGGCCCTGGAGAAGATGGAAAAACAATTCCTGAGCGACCGCCTGCAGTATGAACAGGAGGTAAATGCGGAGCTCAACCGGCAGAAGGAACAAATCGAAAAACAGAACAAGGAGCTCCAGCAGCTGGTATCGGCAAGGAACAAGATCCAGTCTGTGATCAGTCATGACCTGCGCAATCCGTTTACAGTTATACAATCTCTCACTGAATCACTGGATGAGAACCTCGAAAACCTCCTGGAGAAGGATGTAAAACGGGCTGTAAGGACCATCCATGACACCAATAAACGGGGTTTGTACCTGCTCGACAACCTGTTGAACTGGACCCGTCTCCAGACCGGGAAGTTAAAAGTTGTTCCCACAGTGATACCGGTATATTCGGTGATCGGGACGATGATGGATGTCTTCCATCTCCAGTCCCGGGAAAAAAATATCCGGATACAGAACCAGGTTAATCATACAGATTCCATCTATTGTGATGAGGATATGTTCCGCACTGTACTCAGAAATTTAATTTCCAATGCATTGAAATTTACACCGGAAGGGGGAAGCATTACCATCAGTGCGGATACAAGTGACGGATTAACCCGGATCTGTATTGCTGATACCGGGATAGGCATCAGCGGCAACAACCTGAAAAGGCTGCTTCAGTCCAATGAGAGTTTTTCTACACCCGGAACTGCCAATGAGAAGGGATCGGGACTTGGTTTTTCCCTGGTCAAGGATTTTGTCGGGATGAATCACGGAACATTTACAGTCGAAAGTGAAGAAGGAAAAGGTACAGAGGTTTGTTTAACTTTTCCTGACGGTCCGAAACGGGGCCTCAAACGAAAATGAGCAATGTTTTTGACAGAAGGTATTTCCCGGAAATAACACTGGCCGGGGAGGATGGATTGCTGGCAGCCGGGGGCAGCCTGGATATCCCGGTTCTCCTGGAAGCTTATTCCAAGGGCATATTCCCATGGTATGCTGAAGGCTCACCTGTCCTCTGGTGGTCACCGGATCCGAGAATGGTGTTGTTTCCCGATAAATTCAAAGTTTCGAAAAGCCTCGACCAGATCTTACGTAAAGAAGACTTTGAGATCCGTATGGATAGCCGTTTTCCGGATGTGATCCGCCAATGTTCAAAAGTTCACCGCCCCGGGCAGGATGGAACATGGATCACGGAAGATATGATAAATGCTTATATCCTGCTGCATGAAGAAGGTTATGCGCATAGCGTGGAAGTCTTTACTGAAGGGGAGCTTGTTGGTGGACTCTACGGTGTTTCCCTCGGCGGGGCTTTCTTTGGTGAATCCATGTTCCACCTTCGGAGGGATGTATCGAAAGTGGCTCTTTATCACCTGGTGGACTTTGCCAGGAGAAACAATTTTAGCCTGATTGATGCCCAGCAGTCTACTCCCCACATGAAGAGCCTCGGGGCAGAAGAGATCCCACGCAGCAGATTTCTTGATCTGCTGCAGAAAGCGCTTTCCAAAAATACCATCAAGAGTCCCTGGCACTAATCTGCATTTGTTAAAAGTAACTGACGGTTTTTACATTCAGGAACTCATGCATGCCGTTCTCGCTTAATTCACGCCCGTAGCCAGAGGCTTTGACACCTCCGAAAGGCAGATTGGGTTCAGATTTTACCATGCCATTGACGGCTACCGTGCCAGCTTCTATCCTTGGGGCGATCCGGTCAGCTTTTTCACGGCTGCCGGTCCAGATACTGGACCCGAGTCCGAATGGTGTATTGTTGGCCATCTGAACGGCTTCAGATTCCTTTTTGAAGGAGAAGACCGGTATCACGGGACCAAAAAGTTCATCCTGGTTGATGGGCGCATCAATCGGCAGGTCAGTAATGATGGTGGGTTCCAGGATGAGTGATTTTGGACTGTGCCTTTTGCCACCGGTGAGGATCTTTCCACCCTGGGTAAGGATATGCTGTAATTGGTCCTCCAGTTCGAGGAGGAGGTCTTTACGGGCCATGGGACCAATCACTGTTTCCGGGTCCATGGGATCACCTACCTTGAGGACTTCCACCTTTTCCCGGAAGAGAGATAAGAATGATTCATAGACGTCCTCCTGGACAATGAATCTTTTAGCGGCTATGCAGCTCTGGCCGTTGTTCTGGAAACGAGCCATGATCCCCGTTTCAGTTGCCTGCTCAAGATCCGCATCAGCGAAAATGATATACGGATCCGACCCGCCCAGTTCCAGTACTGTTTTTTTGCCCATGGCTCCGGCCAGTTCCGCTACCTTATATCCTGCATAGTTACTGCCGGTCAGGGTGATCCCCCTGACAGCCGGGTGCCTGATGACCTGGCCGGCCTGGTCATAATTGATCAGCAGGTTCTGGAATACCCCTTCGGGAGCACCTGCATCCAGGAATACCTGTTCCATGGCAATGGCACACAAGGGCACATTGGATGCATGCTTCAGCAAACCTGTATTCCCGGCCATGAAATTGGGCGCAATGTAGCGGAATACCTGCCAGTATGGGAAATTCCAGGGCATCACGGCAAAAATGATCCCAAGCGGATCAAAGCGGATATAGCTCTCACGGGCTGTTGATTCCATTTTCACGGGGGCAAGGAATTCTCCGGCTCTTTCAGCATAATACCTTGATACCAAAGCACATTTGGCGACTTCAGCGCGGGACTGGCTGATGGGTTTTCCCATTTCCGTGGTAATGATCCTGGCATGTTTTTCTTCTTCCTTCTCGAGGAGATCTGCTACCTTCATCAGTATCCTGCTGCGATCTTCAAGGGCGGTGAATCTCCACTGGTTAAAACTGCTTTCAGCCAGGTTGAGTTTCTCATTGAATTCTGTTTTCGAGATGAAATTAAACCTGGCTTCCTCTTTGCAGGTATAGGGATTGAAGGTGCGGTAGGCCATGGATGGTGGATTTATAAATTACACTTGAATTTACTATTATTTGTTCAAATATCAGTGCTCAATCTTCTAGAAATACTTTGCGCCTGACCAGGGTAAAGTCATGCCCGACAGGTAAAGTTATCACCGGGACTGGTTTGACCGAATACTTTTTCTATATTCGAATCACCCAAACTGAAACAACTTGAAAAAGATCCCACTGATCCTGGTTTTGTTTTTTCTGGCAGTATATCCTGCCTGTGAAGGGGGAGGGATATGCACCGAATCAACCCTGTCTGTGGTCAATGCCGTATTTTACGGGTGGGACGGTGAACAGGAAGTCGATGTTTTCGTTAACAATTTTACCCTGTACGGGTTGGGAAGGGACAGCCTTTTATATGACAGTGCAAACTCTGTGACCAGTTTTAGTTTTCCCATGGATATGAATGCTCTGTCGAGTACAATGATCTTAAGGGCAGATAGCCTGGTTGATACATTGATCATCAATTATGCCGTTGTGCCTGTCCTTGTCTCTTATGAGTGTGGCTTTACCAATACTTTTGAAATGAGCGGATTATCATATACCAGGCATTTCATAGATTCTGTTTCTTTGATAAAAAATATTGCCGACCTTGAGAATGAAGAAAATCTTAAAATATTCCTTTAACCTGCTGGCATTATTGGCGGTCATGGTCCAGTTGAATGCCCAGGATGGTATGAGGGTACGGGGCCCCAGGATCAGTTATGACCTGGCCAGCCTGGCACTTTTGTATTATGACCCTGACAGGATGGTCTATACGATCTCTGTAGACTATGAAATGAAACAGGATATTTACCCTGTTATAGATCTTGGTTACCAGCATGTAAAGATAAACAGGGATAACTACAATTACACATCCAGCGGAATGTTTACCAGGATTGGGGTCGATGTAAACATGTTAAATTATGATAAACAGGTGGACGTTTACGAGATGATGTATGTTGGGGGAAGGTATGGTTTTTCCCTTTTCAATCAGCAGGCTGAGGATATTGCGGTCCCTGATGCATACTGGGGTGATTTCAGCGGCGGACAGATTAAAAAGCACAATATAAATGCACACTGGATCAGCCTGGTTGGCGGGATGAGGGCAGAGGTGTTCCCGAATTTTTTCATGGGATGGTCTGTATTTATGAATATCAGGTTTTACCAGTCCGATACAAAGGGGATGGACCCTTACAATATCCCGGGTTTTGGCACGGGTGCCAACAGGGTTACGGTAACTTTCAATTATACAGTCTCTTATCGCTTCCCCATGCAGCAGTATACTCCCAAAATAAAAACCGGGAAAAAATAATCCCGACTTTAAAAGCTTTGTTTGCTTTCCCGAGAATTATGATTCCGTGGCTTTCTCCAGCCTTTTCAGGATTGAGAATATAAAGGACGCAGCCAGCACGCAGGCAACTACCAGTATCCCCCAGAAGACCCATAACTGTACCTTGCTCCAGAAGATACCGACCAGGGCCACGCCGTAGTTTCCGATGGCTGTGGCGGCAAGCCATGCCCCCTGCATCATACCCTTGTACTGGGGTGGTGAGACCTTGGAGATGAACGATAATGCCATGGGACTGAGGAACAATTCTGCAATGGTCAGTGTGAAATATGTGCTGATGAGCCAGTAGGGTCCGACCAGCCTGTCAGACGGGGCCCTGATCTCGCCGATATCACCCGGGGAGTAACCCATCAGGCTCAGGGAGCCGATGATCATAACGGTAAAACCGACTGAGGTAATGATCATACCAATACCGATCTTCTTCGGGGCGGAAGGTTCCCTGTCCCGCGATGCCAGCCATGTAAAGTAACCCACGACAAGTGGGGTTAGGGCAACGATGAAAAATGGATTGAAATGCTGGAATTTCTGGGGTGTAAAGTCATTCGAATCCGAGTACCCGCTGATCCGCAGATAGGCAATGATGGCAAACCCGACAAATGCCAGTGCGCCTATCAGTTTATGGGTCTTTGTGCTCTTTTTGCGGATCACAAAAATCAATCCGATGAGGGAGAGGAATATAGGCAGCAATCCGAACAGGTCGAACCAGATATTGGTAAACCGGCCGACTGAATCAACGGTATAATCCCTTGCAAACGCTGTCATGGCTGCACCATTCTGGTGGAATGACATCCAGAAGAACATGGCCACGAAGAATACCAGGAAGAGGGCGATCATTCGTTCTCGTACCTGTGTGCGTGTAAGAACGACCATTTTGCCCCGCAGCGTCTCATCCTGGGCCTTCTGCCTTTCGGTCAGGTCAGCATGTTTGTAGTACTTCCTGAATCCCCAGAAGACCAGCATGGATGCCACAAGCGACAGGCATGCCACACCGAATGCCCAGTGATAGGATTCTGCAAGGTGGTTGATATAATATTTCGAAAAGCTGACAAGGTCACCGCCCATATCTGCAAATGCTCCCTGATCGCTGGCAAATCCCCTCAGGCTTTCTTCAACACCTGCATCACCACCCAGGTACTTGTGTGCAAGTGCCGGGATATCTGCCTTGTAGAAGAGATTGTAACGTTTCAGCATCATATTGCTGATCGATTCGGCGGCAGTCGGGGCGAACATCGCGCCGATATTGATCCCCATATAGAAAATATTAAAGGCTACATCCCTGT